>JBAZKX010000292.1:0-4022 GCA_041650575.1 Desulfobaccales bacterium | reverse complement strand
GCGCACCTGTGGTTATTCTGATTTCCCTTTTCCCCTTTGGCCCTCTTCGCCTTTTTCCCCTTCTTCTTCCAGGACCAGGTTGACGTGGCGGCGGCGGAGGTCCACGTGGGCCACCTTGACCCGGACCGTATCCCCCAGGGCGAAGATGCGCCGGGTGCGGCGGCCGAAGAGTCGCATGTGCGATTCCTCGTAGCGGTAGTAGTCGTTGGGCAGGTCCACCAGGCGCACCAGGCCCTCGGCAAAGATCTCCTCGAGGGCGACGAAAAAGCCGAAGGCATTCACCCCGGTGATGCGGCCGGTGAAGCTGTCGCCCACCCGGTGGGCCAGGCAGCGCACCTGCATCCGGGAGAGCATCTCCCGTTCGGCTTCGATCCCCACCCGTTCCCGCCGGTTGAGATGGCCGGCTTCGGCCTCCAGGTCTTCCAGGTCCAGGGAAAAAGGCGATTTCCGACCCTTGAGGCGGGAGAGCAGCAGCCGGTGGACCAGGAGATCGGGATAGCGCCGGATGGGGGAGGTGAAGTGGGTGTACCAGTCAGTGGCCAGGCCGTAGTGGCCCAGGTTTTCCCCGGCGTAGCGGGCCTGCTTCAGGGAGCGCAGGAGCATGAGCTGCACCATGGGGGCCAGGGGGGTCTGGCGAACTTCGTCCAGAAATTCCCGGAGGACCCGGGGGTCCCGGTTGACTTCCTTGGGCAGGTCAAACCCCAGGCTCTTGAGATAGGTGCGGAAGGCCGCCAGCTTGGCGGGGTCGGGGCGCTCGTGCACCCGGAAGATGGAAGGTTCCCCCAGGAAGGTGGCCACCGCTTCGTTGGCGGCGATCATGAACTCCTCGATGAGCTGGTGGGATATCAAGTGGTCCACCCGGCGCACGTCCACCGGCCAGCCCTTGTCGTCCAGGACCACCTCGGCTTCGGGGATGCTCATCAGGAGGCTGCCGCGCTCGGCCCGGCGTTCCCTAAGCAGATCGCAGAGCGTCAGCATCTGGTTGAGCATCGTGAGGAACGGCCGGTAGCGGCTGCGGAGTTGCCGGTCCTTTTTGACCACCAGGTCGTCCACCAGGCGGTAGGTGAGGCGGGCATGGTTTTTGATGACGCTGCGGGCGAAGCTGAAATTTTTCAGGCGGCCCCGGCGGTCGAAGTTGAGGATGACGGTCACGGCCAGGCGGTCGGCCTCGGGGATGAGGCTGCAGACGTCGGTGGCCAGCCTGTCGGGGAGCATGTGCACCGCCCGCTGGGGGAAATAGACGCTGGTGCCCCGCTGTTCGGCCTCCCGGTCCAGGGGGGAGCCCGGGGCCACGTAGTAGCTGACGTCGGCGATGGCCACATAAAGGGTGAAGCCGCCGCCGGGTTTTTTCACCAGGCAGATGCCGTCGTCAAAATCCCGGGCGGTCTCGCCGTCGATGGTCACGAAGGGCAGGTGGCGCAGGTCTTCCCGATCCTGGAGGGCCTTATCCGACAAATCCGGGGCGAGGTGCTCGGCCTCGGCCAGGACCTCAGCCGGGAATTCGTCGGCCAGGCCGTGCTTCAGGATCACCAGCCGGGTCTGGACCTCGGCGTCTTCGACGGAGCCCAGGACCTCGGTGATCACCCCCTTGGGATTGAGGTGGCCCGTGGGATAGTGGGTCACCGCGGCCCGCACCATCTGGCCCGGGGCCGCGCCGTTTAAATGCTCCGGGGCGATGACCAGGTTGAAGATCAGGTGCTCGTCTTCGGGCTCGACGTAATAGGTGTCATCGGCCAGGGACAGCAGGCCCAGCACGTCGGTTTGCCGGCGGGAGAGGATGCGGATGACCCGGCCTTCCCGGCGCCGGCCGCGGGTGCCCTCGATCCGGACCATCACCCGGTCGCCGTGCCAGGCTTCCTTGAGGTTCGCCGCGACCAGGTAGATGTCCCGGCCGCCGGCCTCAGGGGTGACGAAGCCGAAGCCGTCGGGATGCACGGATAGTTCCCCCACCACCAGGTTCATCTTTTCGGACAGGCCGAAGCGGCCGCCCTTGAGGGAGACCAGTTGCCCCCTGGCGACCAGTTGGTCCACCGCCGCGGCGACGGCCTCGGCCTGATCCGGCCCGGCGCCGAGCAGGCGCAGCACCTCTTCCATCAACAAGGGCCGGGCGGCCTCCCGGAAGGCCTGGAGGATGCGGTCTTCCCTGGACCCCGCGCCCGAACTTTTTTTGCGCCGCCTTCTTCTTACCGCCATTGGCTACCTCGCCTGCCTAAGGGATCTGAGGTATGATTCGTCCGTGCTCCAGCATTTATGGGCATTTTTGTCCTTATCTCAAGTTTAAAGCGAGTCTGGTGGGTCATTTGAGAAAAATCCTTAATATTATAACATAATCCCCTGGTTATTGCCTGCATAAGACTCCAAATCCCCGGCCGGCGGCAATGCGGCGGGGCTGTCTCATCAGCTAACGGGGTGGCGCACCAGCCAGGCCAGGGTGACCAGCAGCCAGGTGATTTCGTTGGCGGACTCGCCCAGGGCCGCGCCCAGGCGATTCCGGTCCCAGCCCGCCTCCCGGATGGCGAACCAGAGCTGCCCCAGCCGGGTGCAGATGCCGATATGGCCGGCCAGCAGCATGAGCCCGGCCATGCCCTCGCCGCCCACGGTGAAGATCTTATAGGCCAGGATCAGTTGGGGCAGGCCGATGAAGCAGGCCGCGACCCCGGCGTGCACCAGGGGGTCGGCCAGTCCCAGGCTCAGGCGGGAGGCGATAAACCCGGTGACGGCCAGACCCAGAGCCACCAGGAGGACGGTCAGGGTGTCTTTGCCGTCCCACAATTCAGTGCCCTGCCAGAGCATCGCTCCCAAGCAGGCGGCAATAACCGTGGTCCAGGCGCCATAGGTCAGGACGGTTTGGCGGGTCACCCGGCTGGGCCGGAGGCGGTGGGCCCGGGTAGTCAGGGCCAGGTTGATCAGCAGGAAGATCAGCCAACTGGCCAGCCAGGTGAGATTCACCCCCTGGGAAGTAGTGAGGAGGCGCAGGAATTCGCTGCCGCCGGAGATCAGCGCCAGGGCGATTTGCAGGGCGAACAGGACATCGGCGGTTAGCTGTTTATAGGTAGGCATGAGTAGGTGAGGGCCGCGTTCCGAGGCGCTAGTGAATTTATCATGGCCCGGCAGAATACGCCCGCGTCGCTTTGGCGCCCAGTCCGCGGGACCTCTAAGGTTGCAAGGTAAGGCTTGCGGAGCGCCGTGCAAGGGGCAGGAGCCGGAGATCTTATCCGGGCCCGGAGTCCCGGGGGCGCAAATAGATTTGTGCTTCCTGGTACAATCCTATATAATTTTTTTTGGAATACCCTAATTTTGTTGAAAAGGCGGGACCTGCGAGTGCCTGATTTGCAGGTGGAGCACCTCACCCAACTTAGCCCGGAGAGACGCCAGGCGATCCTGCGCCGCTCCCAGGCAGACGTCAGCGCGGTGCTGGAGGTGGTGGCGCCGATCCTGGCGGCCTTGCGGGCCGACGGCGACGCCGAATCCCTGCGGCAGCACGGGCAATTTAAAACCGGGATCACGGCTGCGGACCTGGAGGCCACCCCCGGGGAAATCGAGGCCGCGTACCGGGCCCTGGACCCCAAGGTCCTGGCGGCGCTTAAGATTGCAGCGGCCAATATCGAAAAATTTCACCAGGCCCAACGGGAGCGGGAGATGTGGGCCATGGAGGTCCATCCCGGCCTCCTGGCCGGCCGGCTGACCCGGCCCCTGACCCGGGTGGGCTGCTACATTCCCGGCGGCCTGGCCTCTTATCCCTCGAGCGCGCTGATGAACATCATTCCCGCCAAAGTGGCGGGCGTAGCCGAAATTATGGCCGCCACGCCCCCGGGGCCCGAGATGGCGGTGAACCCAGCGACGCTGGTGGCGGCGCACCTGGCCGGGGCGCAGCGGCTGTTTAAGATCGGCGGCCCCTGGGCCATCGGCTCCCTGGCCTACGGGACCGATCTGGTCCCCCGGGTGGACAAGATCGTGGGGCCGGGCAACAAGTACGTCACCGCGGCTAAGCTCTTGGTGTTCGGACAGGTGGATATCGACTC
>JBAZKX010000291.1:0-4047 GCA_041650575.1 Desulfobaccales bacterium | reverse complement strand
CAGCATGGTTTCATTGGCCGCCAGGGTTTCGGCATTCAACTCCGGATACCCCCCGCCCAGGTAAAGGCCGTGCAGGTCCGAGGGCAACTCCCGATCGTCCAGGGGCGAGAAAAAGACCAGCTCGGCCCCAAAGCTGGCCAGCAACTCCAGGTTCTCGGGATAGTAAAAACAAAAGGCCCGGTCCCGGGCGACCCCCAGGCGCACCGTGGGCGGCGCTGCCTCCAGGACCGGCTCCCCCGGCAACGCCAGCCTCGGCAGGGCCGCCAGCAAACCTTCCAGGTCCAGGTGGGCCTCCAGCCAGTCCGCCAGGCGGGAAAGATACGCCTCGCCCAGGGGGTGGTCCTCGATAGTGGTCAGACCCAGGTGGCGTTCGGGAATGGCCAGTTCCCCATCCCGGGGCAGCCCCCCGAAACAGTAGACGCCTGGAACCGACGCCAGGGCCTGCCGCAGGAACGTAAGGTGGGTGGCGCTGCCGACGCGGTTAAAGACCACCCCCGCCAGAGTCAGGTCAGGATCGAAACCGGCAAAGCCGTACACCAACGCCCCGGCGCTCCGGGCCATGGCCCGGGCGTCCACCACTAAAAGCACCGGCAGCCCCAGCCACTTGGCCATCTGGGCCGTGGACCCGGCTTCGCTTAACCCGTCATAGCCGTCGAACAGCCCCATCACCCCTTCCACCACCGCCACGTCGGCCTGCCTGGCCTGGCGGCGAAACAGGGCCTCGTTGGCCTCCCGGCTCAGCATCCAGCCGTCCAGGTTCCGGGAGAGCCGCCCCGCGGCCCGGGTGTGATGCCCGGGATCGATGAAGTCCGGCCCCACCTTGAAGGGCTGCACCGCCAAACCCCGCCGCGCCAGGGCGTGCATCAGCCCCAGAGTGACGGTGGTCTTGCCCACCCCGCTCTGCGTCCCGGCTATGACCAACCCGCGAGTTTGGTGATTCATGGTGAAAACTCTTAAAAAAAGCTATCAGCGGCCAGTTATTCTCTTCCTGGCCCCTGGCCCCTGGCCCCTGGTCCCTGTTTCTCCCACGCCTCGGGATGGAGGAAGCGGGCCAGTTCGGCCACCGCCTCCGCCGACCGCGGTCCCGGGCGGGAGTACAGGCTTTCATCCACCACCAGGACCCGGTGCGTCTTTACCGCTTTCAGCTCCTGAAAATAGGGGCGGGTATAAATGTTTTCGGGGCTGCGGTTCATGGGCCCTTTCTGGATGATATAGACGTCCGGATTGGCCTGGATCAGGGCCTCCAGGCTATACAGGGTCAACTTCTGGAAGCTGGTGACGATATTGTCGCCCCCGGCCCGGGTGATGATATCGTTCACCAAAGAGCCCCGTCCCGCGGCCAACAGGTTAAGTTCCCGCACCTCGAAAAAGACCCGGGGCCGGGGGCGTCCGGCGACCCGCTTCGCCACCTCCTCGAGCCTGGCCTCCATGGACCCCTTCAAGGTCTCGGCAGCCGCGCTCCGTCCGGTTAACTCCCCCAGCCGGGTGATGGTGCTGAACAGGCCCGCAAAATCACGGGGCGCGAACACGGCCACCGGGATGTGCGCCGCCTCCAGGCGCTTTAAGGCCGGCATGCCTTTGGGCACGCCCCCCTGCACCACCAGGTCCGGCTTCAGGGCCAGGATCATCTCGACGTTGGGCTGGAGATGGGTGCCCACGGTGGGAAGCCCCGGCAAGGTCTCATCTCCCTGGGTCCGGGCCGCCACCTGGTCCCCCAAACCCAGCGAGCCCAGAATTTCCGTCAGGCCGCCGTAGAGCGAAATGATCCGCTGGGGCGGCGCGGCCAGGGCCACGGTGGTGCCCCGGTCATCCACCATCTGGGCGGCGTGCAGGCAACTCGGCGACCAAACCACCACAAGAAGCAGTGCCAGGCTGAAAAGTGATACCCATGAGGCAACCCCACCTTTCCCTTCCCTGTTCGGGAGACGCGCCAGGGTGCAGGTGCCGGTGCCTTTGGCTAAAAGGAGCATTAACAAGTCCCTCTTTTTGTCCCCTCTCCCCCATTGGGGGAGAGGGTTAGGGGGAAATCCTTGGAGCAAACCAGCAATTTTTTCGTCATGACTGCGCCGCCTCCCGGGCTTCTGCCGCAGCCTCCGCCTCCCGGGTCTCCGGCGACAGAGGCAGCATGACCGCATAAGGCCGCTGGTGACCCGGGTGCCGCACCACCTCCATGGGCGTTTCGTACACCCGGGACAAAATCTCCGGCGTAAACACTTCGGCCGTGGGGCCGTCCACCGCGATGCGCCCGTCCTTGATAAACATCAGGCGGCGGCAGTACAGCGCCGCCAGGTTTAGGTCGTGCATGGCGCAGAGCACCGTAAGGCCCCGGGTCTCGTTCAGGTATTGGAGGATTGCAAAGATCTCCAATTTCTTGCGCACGTCCAGGGACGAGGTGGCCTCGTCCAACAGCAAAATTTCCGGGTCCTGGGCCAGGGCCCGGGCGATCACCACCCGCTGGCATTCCCCCCCGGAGACCTCGGTAATCGAGCGTTCCTTAAGGTGCGCGGTGGTGGTGCGGCGCATGGACTGCAGGGCCGCCACCAGGTCCGTATCCGTCAGGGTCCCCAGACGGCGCCGCCGAGGATACCGCCCCATGAGCACGATCTCCAGGCAGGAGAAGGGAAACCGCACGTCGGTGGATTGGGGCACCACCGCCAGGATCTGCGCTCTTAAACGGCTGGGCAGGGCCCCCACGGCCTCGGATTTGACGATGATCCGCCCCTGCTGGGGAGGCAGCAGGCCCGAAATGGCCTGGAGCAGGGTGGATTTGCCGCTGCCGTTAGGCCCCAGGATGCCCACGAATTCCCCCCGGTTCACCTGAAAATTGAGGCCCGTGAGGACCGCCCGGTCCTCGTAGCCCAGGTTAAGCGCCTCAACCTTAATCACCACATCCCCCTGGAACGGCGGGATTTTAGGAGATAAAAGAAAAACGGCCCGCCCAACAGCGCGGTGACCACGCCCACCGGCAGTTCCTGGCCGCTGGCGAGCAGGATCCGGCTCAAAACGTCGGCCCAGATGAGGATCAGGGCACCGGCCAAGGCTGACAAGGCTAACAGCCGCCCGTGGGAAGGGCCGGCCAGGACCCGCACCAGGTGGGGCACCACCAGGCCCACAAAACCGATGACCCCCGAGACCGACACCGCCCCTGCGGTCAAAAGCGACGCGGCCAGGAGCAGCTTCAGGCGCACCGCGGAGACCGCCACCCCCAGGTGATGGGATTGCTCTTCCCCCAGGGCCAGGATGTCCAGTTCCCGGTGATACATGAAGGCCAGCGCCAGGCCGAAAATCATGTAGGGGATCAGAAACCCCACGTGAATCCAGCCCCGACCCGAGAAGCTGCCCATGATCCAGAAGACGATGGCCGACAGCGACTCCTCATCCAGGCTCTTGACCAGGCTGATCAGGGCCGACAGAAAGGTGCTCACCACGATCCCGGCCAGGATCAGGGTCTCTTTGCGGATGCGGCCGGCTTCCCGGGACAGCACCAGCACGGCCATCATAGCCCCCAGGGCTCCCACCAGGGCCCCTAACGGCAGGGGGCTCAGGCCCAGGAAGCTCCCGCCCACCCCCAGCGTCACCAGCAGCGCCACCCCGAAGGCCGCGCCGGTGGACACGCCGATGGTGAACGGATCGGCCAGGGGATTCAAGAGCAGTCCCTGAAAGATGACCCCCGCGGTAGCCAGAGAGGCGCCCACCAGCCCGGAGAGCACCACCCGGGAGAGGCGGATGCCCCAAACCACCACGTCCGTGGTCCGATCCAGGCTTCCGGTATAAAGGCCCAGCTTGCCCAGGACCACCGCGGCGATGGCCCCCCAGCCGATATCCATGCGGCCGATGCCCGTGGCCAGGACCACCGAACCAACCAGGACGAGGCTCAATATGATGAGCGCCATGGCAAACCGGCGCGCCCCTGCCTGGTAACGGCTCCTGGCTGCCGCCAGGTCGGCGCCCCGATCCAGGTCCTTCATGGGCAGGGAATTAATCTTCATTAAGGCAGCGTCTTCAACGCCTCGTCCAGGTGGTCCAGGTAGACGCGCACCACCCCGT
>JBAZKX010000290.1:0-4051 GCA_041650575.1 Desulfobaccales bacterium | reverse complement strand
CCCGGCACTATGTCCAGATGGATGAGCCTGAGGATGTCGCCCGGCTGATTCTCGCCCTGCCGCTGGCGCACGACTAATTACGAAAAAATGCCGCCCGGTGGGGGTGGAGAGTTTTGATTTTCGAATAAGATTAACTTATAATTTTCCTAACTTAATATTAGAAAAATGCAATGTGGTCTACGGACAAGATAATTCATATTCTGACCTATAGGAATCGGCCAAAATTAGCGCAAGCACTTCGAGGGTCAATCTATGATCTGAACGAAAGTTCCACTTACGGAAGCCGGTGGTATTCCAGATTGACCACTGTGGAAATCTATGCCCCCATTCAAAAACATGATCAGCTTCAAAAGCTTTCCGATGAAGACAAGGCGGATATCATTAGTGCATTTCAGGTGGTTTATCCCATTCGCGATAACGATGTAGAAATAAATTGGATAGAGTTCTTAGTTGACCCCGAAGCCCCAATACCGAAGCCTTCTCGTCAGGTTTCTAAATTAGACGAGATCGACTTTGTCTACATCACCGAGCAGGTCGCCAAGTGTGATGAAAAGATTGGTGCAGCGGATTTTGAAGGAGCTATCACCAATTCTCGAAATCTTTTGGAATCTATGTGCAAGTATATTCTCGACGATGCCCAGGAGGTTTACGATGAGAAAATAGATCTTCCTGAACTCTACCGTCACACTTCACAGATCCTGAATATGCATCCCAGCCAACACGCCGAAAAGTCGTTCAAGCAGATTCTTTCAGGTTGCTTCAACATTGTGAATGGCCTCGCAGCTATCAGAAACGAACTCAGTGATGCACATGGTAAGTCCAAAACTCGCCATTACAAAACCGATGAACGTCACGCCATGTTCGCAGTAGGGGTTGCTAAATCACTCGCCGATTTCATGTTTGCCTCTTACATGGAGAAAACCAAAAAAGCATCGAACTAAAACTCTCAAGGCTTCAGCAAAAAAATAAGGCGGGCCTGGCCCGCCTTTATTTTTTTGGTGGCATAGGCGTCTCGCCTGTGCGCGGTTAGACTTCTGCTTCGGGATTCAGCAGGTAGGCCTCCACAAACCGGTCCAGGTCGCCGTCCAAGACCGCGTCTACATTGCCCTCTTCGTGTTTGGTGCGATGGTCTTTAATCATGCGGTAGGGCTGCATGACATAAGAGCGGATCTGGCTGCCCCAGGCAATATCTTTCTGGGTATCCTGCAACTCCTGCTTCTTTTCGGCCCGCTTGCGCTTTTCCAGGTTATAGAGGCGGGCCCGGAGCACCTTCATGGCCAGTTCCCGGTTGCGGTGCTGGGAGCGCTCCGTCTGGGAGGAGACCACGATGCCCGAAGGCATGTGGGTGAGGCGCACCGCGGAAGAAGTTTTGTTGACGTGCTGGCCGCCGGGGCCGCTGGCCCTAAAGGTATCGATGCGCAGGTCCTTTTCCTGGATGTCGATGTCGATCTTGTCGTCCACTTCGGGCAGCACCTGCACCGCCGCGAAGGAGGTGTGGCGGCGACCGCTGGCGTCAAAGGGCGAGATGCGCACCAGGCGGTGGATGCCGTTTTCGCTCTTCAGATAGCCGAAGGCGTAAGGCCCGCTGGCGGTGAAGGTAACGCTCTTGACCCCGGCCTCGTCGCCGGGCAGGAGATCGATGGTTTCGGTCTTGAAGCCCTTGCGTTCGGCGTAGCGCAGGTACATGCGCAAGAGGATTTCGGCCCAATCCTGGGCTTCGGTGCCGCCGGCCCCGGCGTGGATGGTGATGATGGCGTTCTTCTCGTCTTCCTCGCCGCCCAGGAGCAGCTTCAGTTCCCAGTCCGAGAAGTCGCGCTCCAGGGTGGCCAGTTCCCCGGCCACCTCTTTTAAGGCCTTATGATCCTCTTCCTCCAGGGCCAGATCCAGGAGCACCTCCAGGTCTTCCAACTGCCCCCGCCGGGCTTCCCACTCTTCCGTGGCCTGGATGAGGCCGGCCCGCTCCCTCAGGATGTCCGCGGCCCGGGCCTGGTCGTCCCACAGCTCCGGGGCGCCCATCAGCTCATCTAAATGGCGTAGCCTGACTTGTTTGCCCGCCAGATCAAAGATGACCTCGGAGGGTTTCCAGACGGTCCTGCAATCCCTTCAATCTGGTTTTCAATTCCACGCTATCCTGTAACATCGCGACCTCCCGGGTATTTATGTAATAGCTATCAGCTGTCAGCTGTCAGCCAAGACTTTGTTGGTCTGAGAAATGATGATATGGAGGTGATACCGGTTATAGTTCCAATCTGACTTAAAAATAAATTTTATCAGAAAAATCATGGATTAGGAAGGGGTGCAGGCCCCTTGGCTCTTTCCCGGTTGGTCTGTCAACCTCCGGCTGTCTGGAGTCCCTGGTTGGTTCGGTTCTGAAAACCTTGAGAGCTTGCGAAGGTAATCTGTTAACTCAAGTCATAATATCAGTGGCACAGGCCTCCGGCCTGTGAAGAAACTGCACTGTCTTATCCGGCCCTCCCACAGGCCGGAGGCCTGTGCCACTTTGCAGAGATAACCTTAACCGGAGGGGGCAGGCGGGTTCTCCGGGATCAGGCCGTCCCCCAGGTAGGCCTGCTGCAGGTGAGGGTGCGCCAGCAGTTCGGCCCCGGCGCCGGCCAGCACCACCCGGCCGGTCTCCAGGACGTAGCCGTGGTGGGCGATGCTCAGGGCCGCCACCGCGTTCTGTTCCACCAGGAGAATGGTGACGCCCCGCTGGTTGAGGCGGGTGATGACCTGAAGCACCTCTTTGACCAGCAACGGGGCCAGGCCCAGGGAGGGTTCATCCAGAAGCAAAAGCCGCGGCCGGGACATCAGGGCCCGGCCCAGGGCCAGCATCTGCTGCTCGCCGCCGGAAAGCGTGCCCGCGGCCTGCTCCCGCCTTTCCGCCAGGCGGGGAAAGGTGTCATAGATCCGGTCCAGGTCCCGGTTGAGGGCTGGCTGGTCCCGGCGGAAGTACGCCCCCAGGAGCAGGTTCTCGTACACCGTGAGATTGGCGAAGATACGGCGGCCTTCCGGCACCATCGCGATGCCGCTCCGGATAATCTCGTGAGTGGGCCGGCCCCTGATCTCCCGGCCCTCAAAGAGCACGCGGCCTGCCTGGGCCGCGGCCAGCCCGGTGATGGCCCTGAGCGCAGTGGTCTTGCCCGAGCCGTTGGCCCCCAGCAGGGTGACGATCTGGCCCCGGGGGACGCCGAAGCTGACCCCGTCCAGGGCCTGGATGGGCCCGTAAGAGACCCGAAGATCGAAGACTTCCAACATTCTGAGTTCCTTTAGCAATTAGCAATTAGCTGTTAGCAATTGGCTGTTAGCAATTAGCCAAAAACGCAAAGCACAGACCTTACTTAAATCTGCATTTCATCTTGGCTAACTGCTAACTGCTGACTGCTAACCGCTACCTAAATATGCCCGGATGACCTCCGGGTTCTTCCG
This sequence comes from Desulfobaccales bacterium, assembly GCA_041650575.1. Classification (GTDB taxonomy): domain Bacteria; phylum Desulfobacterota; class Desulfobaccia; order Desulfobaccales; family 0-14-0-80-60-11; genus 0-14-0-80-60-11. The sequence goes on along the minus strand of JBAZKX010000290.1, from coordinate 625 downwards.
CACCTCCGCCGGCGCGCCGGCGGCGATGGTGAGGCCGTGGTCCAGGACGGTGAGGTGCCGGCACAGGCCCATGACCAGACGCAGATTGTGTTCGATGACCAGGATAGTCAAGTTATAGCGCCCCTGCATCTCTCTGATGAACTCGATCAACTCCAGGGTCTCCTGGGGATTGAGGCCCGCAGCGGGCTCATCCAGGAGGAGGCAGCGGGGCTCCGTGGCCAGGGCCCGGGCGATCTCGAGACGCCGCTGGTGGCCGTAGGGCAGCTTGCCCGCGGGCTGCCTCGCCACGTGCGCCAACCCCACCTCGGTAAGGAGCGCCATCCCTTGATCCCGGGCCGCCCGCTCTTCCCGGCGGTAACGGGGCAGCTTGAGCACGGCTGCGCCCCACGAAGCCCGGCCCCGGCAATGGCGCCCCACCAGGACGTTGTCCAGGACGCTCAATTCGCCGAACAGGCGGATGTTCTGGAAGGTCCGGGCGATCCCCAACCCCGTGATCCGGTGAGGCGGCTCCCCGGTGATGTCTTCGCTCTCCCAGGAGATGCGGCCGCCGCTGGGCTGGAGAAACCCGCTGATGAGGTTGAAGACCGTGGTCTTGCCTGCGCCGTTGGGGCCGATAAGGCCGTAG
>JBAZKX010000289.1:0-4064 GCA_041650575.1 Desulfobaccales bacterium | reverse complement strand
CAGGGGGACAAACGCATCATTCACCTGCATCGCTTCCCGGCCGTGGTGGATGCCAATTACAACGTGACCGTGGATGTGGCGGGGGATATTCCCGCCGCGCTGGACGCCCTGGCCGGCCAGGTTGCGCCCAAGCCCGGGTTGATCGACACCGACCGGAAAATCCGTTGCCAGCTAGAAGAGGAACTGGAGCAAGGGCGGCAGGATGACTCTTATCCGGTGAAACCCCAGCGCCTGGTGGCCGATACCCGGGCCGCCCTCGGGCGGGATGACATAGTTCTCGTTGACAGCGGCGCGGTCAAGATGTGGTTGGCGCGCCTGTATCCCACTTACCGGCCCAACACCTGCCTGGTCTCGAACGGCCTGTCCACCATGGGGTTTGCCCTGCCCGGGGCGCTGGGGGTGAAGTTGGCCGCGCCCCTGCAAAAGGTGTTGGCGGTGACGGGAGACGGCGGTTTCTTGATGAACTCCCAGGAGATCGAAACCGCGTTGCGCGAAAACATCCCTTTTGTCATCTTGATCTGGGTGGACGGCAGCTACGGCCTGATCAAATGGAAGATGGATATGAAGCTGGGGCGTTCTTCCCACGTGGACTTCGGCAATCCTGACTTTGTGCGGTACGCCGAGAGCTTCGGCGCCAAAGGCTACCTGATCCGGGCCGCGGACGAACTGTTGCCGACGCTTAAGCACGCGTTAGCCGACAACACCGTATCCGTGATCGCCTGTCCGGTAGACTACTCGGAAAACACCAAGCTCACCGAGAAGCTGGAGCATCTGACGCAGCTAACCGAGATGAAGTGCCGGGATAGGTAAGGCGCGCAAACTCATTAAAGGTGCATCACAAGGAGGCAGGCCATGGTTAAGGTCGCATTATTTGTTCGGCTGGAGGCCAAAGCTGGGAAAGAGGCGGACGTGGAGAAGTTTTTGCGCGACGGGTTATCCGTGGTCCAACAGGAGCCGGGGACGATCGCCTGGTTCGCGCTGCGCCTGGGACCATCCACCTTTGGCATCTTCGATGCCTTTCCCGACGAAGCGGGTCGGCAGGCCCACCTCTCCGGCCAGGTTGCTGCAGCCCTCATGGCGAGAGCTGCCGAGCTCTTCTCGCAGCCCCCGGTGATTGAAAAAGTGGACGTGCTCGCGGCCAAGCTGCCATATTCATGAGACCGGGCCTGGGAAGTGGTTGCGAACCTTTGACGGAGATGACGCATGGGTCCTGAACAGGGGAAAACGAGGCGGGAAAGCGACAGCCTGGGGGAAATCGAGGTCCCGGCGGACCGCTATTGGGGGGCGGGAACCCAGCGGTCGCTTATCCATTTCTCCATCGGCGATGACTTGATGCCCCTTGAGGTGATCAAGGCCTTGGCCCTCATCAAGAAGGCCGCGGCCCTGGCCAACCGTGACTTGGGCAAGCTGCCGGAAGATAAGGCGAAGTTAATCGTGCAGGCCGCCGAGGAAGTCATCGCCGGCCAGCTCGACGGCAATTTTCCCCTGCACGTCTGGATGACCGGCAGCGGCTCCCAAAGCAACATGAACGTCAACGAAGTGATCGCCAACCGGGCCATTGAGTTGGTGGGCGGGCTCCTGGGGAGCAAAGACCCGATTCACCCCAACGATCATGTCAATATGAGCCAGTCCACCAACGACGTCTTTCCTTCCGCCATGTATATTGCCGCGGCCACCGCCATCCAGGCGCGTCTTTTCCCCCAGGTCAGGAAACTGCGGGACGCCCTGGATGAAAAGGCCAAGGCCTGGTCCGGCCTGGTCAAGATCGGCCGGACTCACATGATGGACGCGGTGCCCCTGACCCTCGGCCAGGAATTTTCCGGCTACGTAGGGCTGCTGGACGACGACCTGGAGAGGATTGACCAGGTTCTGCCCGGGCTCTACCGGCTGGCCATCGGCGGCACCGCGGTGGGCACCGGCCTCAACGCCCCCAAGGAGTTTGGGGATCTGGCCGCCCGGCGCCTGGCCGACCTCACCGGGCTGCCTTTTGTGGCGGCGCCCAATAAGTTTGCCGCGTTGCAGTCTCATGACGCCCTCGTCATGGCCAGTGCGGCGCTCAGGACCCTGGCCGGCTCCCTGTACAAGATCTCCAATGATCTCCGGCTGCTGGCCAGCGGCCCCCGGGCCGGGCTGCACGAATTGGAGATTCCCGCCAATGAGCCGGGCTCCACGATCATGCCCGGCAAGGTCAATCCGACCCAGTGCGAAGCCCTGGCCATGGTGGCCGTGCAGGTGATGGGTTACGACGCCGCGGTGGCCTTCGGCGGGGCGGGAGGCTACCTGGAACTGAACGTTTACGCGCCGCTGATGATTTTTAACGTGATCCAGTCCATCAAGATTCTTGCCGATAGTTGCCGTAACTTCACCGATTTTCTCGTGAAGGGCCTGAAACCCGATAGAGCGCGGATTGACGACAACCTGCGCCGCTCCCTGATGCTGGTTACGGCCCTGACCCCGCGTCTCGGCTATGACCGGGCGGCCGAGATCGCGCATCTGGCCCATAACCAGGGGCTGACCCTCAGGGAAGCCGCGCTGCAGCTCGGCTACATCTCTGCGGAGGATTTCGATCGGCTGGTCGATCCCTATAAGATGGCCTATCCGGAGGACTGACATGGCCGGCGACCCCCAGGTCATCGTGATCGGGGCCGGCATCCTGGGCCTGGCGAGCGCTTATCATATACTCCAGCGCGGCCGCCGGCTCGACCTCCTGGTGATTGACCGGCTCAAAGGCCCGGGCCGGGGCAATACTGCCAGAAGCGCCGCGGCCTATCGCGATATGTTCTCCTCCGAGCTGAATCGCCGCCTCAGTCAGGGCAGTATCGCGTTTTACGAGCAGATTCAGCCGGAGACCGATATAGGACTTAAGCGGATCGGCTACCTCTGGCTCAGGACGGCCGAGCAGATGCGGCACTCCCGGGCGAGTTTGGGCGCCATGGACCGGGCTGGCGTGGAATTTGACACCCTGGAGCCCCCGGAGTTGCGGCAGCGTCTCCCTGAATTGCGCCCCGGCTCTCATGTCCACGGCATCCTGGGCCGCAATTGCGGCATCCTTAATCCTAATCTGCTGTGTCGATTTTACGAACAGCGGATCGTGGCCTTGGGGGGGAGATTGGCGTACGGCGTCGAGGTTAGCGGTTTTGCCGCCGACCGCGAGGGTCGGATTATCGGGGTTAAGGTAGGCGAACGGGAAATTATTGAAGGCTCCGTGGCGGTCGCCACCGGCGCCTGGATGGGTGTGACCCTGCGCCTGGCCGGATTGGAGGTCCCCGTGGCGCCCAGGAAGCGGCAGCTGTTCTCGATCAGCGCCAGAGAAGGTTCGCGGCAACGCCTCTTGTACACCAAAGGCTTTAACGCCCATAACCTGCTGCCGTTCACCATCCTGCCCGGCGACGCCTATCTGAGACCGGCTACCTCCTCCTTTATCCTGGGGTTTGCCAATCCGGACCAGCCTTCGGGCCTCGAGGACCAGCCGGAGGCGGAGCGGGACTTTTTCGAGCGCCGGATTCGGCCCCAGGTAGAAGAGTTCTTCCCGGCTTTTCAGGGGGCAGTCCCGGAGTACGCCTGGGCCGGGCACTATGCCGATCATCCGGCTGACAGCCACCCCATTGTGGACCGGGTCGGAGGGGCCATCATCGTCGGGGGCGACAGCGGCAGCGGCATCATGAAGGCCGATTCCCTGGGAAGGATCGCCGCGGGCCTATACTTCGGCCAGGACCGGGTTGAACTGGCCGACGGCCGGCCTTTCCGGGTCACAGACCTGGGACTCAAAGACCGTCAGGTGCCTCCGGAGGAATTGGTTATTTAATTCCCTTCTTTGTCAAGCCGAGCATTCCCTATAAGCATTGAAAAAAGGCTGATTCTAAATTGGTCTTGGTGGCACAGGCTTTCTAGCCTGTGCAGGATTTCCGCACAGCCTGGAAAGGCTGTGCCACCGGGCAAAACAACATATGGGTAATGAAGAGTTTGGGAAAAAGGGGGGTAGGAGCAGGAGTGTCCGGCAGAGATTTTGCATGAGATGGCAAATTGAAAACGAAAAATGGAGCCGGAGGGCTTTGGCCAAGGCC
>JBAZKX010000288.1:0-4080 GCA_041650575.1 Desulfobaccales bacterium | reverse complement strand
GGAGCGGGCGGCCCCCCTCGCACCACCCGGAAGCCGATATAGCCGTCGGCATATTGGGGCGGCGAGGCTTGGCGGGCGGCATTGCGCAGGCCCCGAGGCCCCGAGATCCAGGAGCCGCCCTTGAGGAGACGCAAGACCCCGGGTTTAAAGGGGCCGCCGGCGCGCAGGGGCACGTAGCGGTCCTGGCACCATTCCGCCACGTTGCCGGCCATATCGAAGAGGCCATAGCCGTTGGCGGCAAAACTGCCCACCGGCGCGGTGAACGTAAACCCGGCGGCCCCGGGGGAGGCGGTGCGGAAATTGGCCCGATAAACGCCGCCGGCTTCCGGAGACTGGTCCCCCCAGGGGTAGGGCTGGCTCACCAGGCCCCCTCGCGCCGCCACCTCCCACTGGTCTTCGGTCGGGAGTTTATGGATTACTCCGGTGACCTTGGTCAGCCACTGGCAGAAGGCCGCCGCGTCGTGCCAGGTGACGCCCACCACCGGCTGGTTGGAGCCATTGAGGTTTTTATCCTCCCAGTAGAGCGGCGCCGGATGGCCCGTAGCCTTCTGGAACCGGCCGTATTGGGCATTGGTAATTTCGGTCTCCCCGATATAAAAGGACTTGAGGTGGACCTTGTGGGATGGGGCTTCATCGGCATAACGCCCGGTCTCGTTGGGCGGCGACCCCACGAAATACCAGCCCTCGGGGATCAGACGGAACCGGATGCCCTGGGCCTCGAGGGTGGATTGGGCCTGGGCCGGGCCGAAGAGCGCGACTAGGCAGACCAGCGCCAGGAACAGGAATCCCTTGGTGCGGCCGCCAGCTTCCCGGCCTCCGGCTAAGGGTCTATCCAGCAGGCTATTTTCTCTATTTCGATGGCGTCGATCCATATGGAGCTCTACTTAGTGGTCATCTTCGAAGTGCCGTCCCAGCTATCTCTCGGTGGGGACTTGCGGTAGGCCTCGCATCTCTCCCGCAGTAATTGTACCGCTAAATCCGGCCCGAACTCCGACTCAAAACCCTGCAGCGCGGTCAGCGCCTGCTGAAAATCCCCCGACCGGTACCGGTCCCAGGCCGCTTCATATCTCCTGCAGCCGGCCAGCACCTGTGCGGCCACGGTCCCCGCCCGGCCCAGAACCTCGAAAATCTCGGTGGGCTCGGTTTTGCCCACGACGATAATCCGGTCCAGGTGGCGCCACTCGTAGCTGTCCACGCAGGCCTGGCGGGTAGCTTCGTCCACTAAGATCGACGAGCCATACATCTTATTCAGGCCTTCCAGGCGGCTGGCCAGATTCACGGGGTCGCCGAGGACCGTGTAGGCCAGCCGCGTGCGAGCCCCGATATTGCCGACGACCACGGGTCCGGTGGCCAGGCCGAACCGGGTGGGCAGGGGCGGCAGACCGCGGGCCTGCCAGGCCTCATTCAAGGCTTGCAGTTGGGCCTGGCATTCGAGCCCGGCTTGGATCGCCTTGTCCGCCGGTTCTGCCACCGGCGTGGGCGCCCCCCAGAAGGCCACGATGGCGTCGCCCACGATCTTGTCCACGGTGGCGGCGTATTGGTGCAGGGTATCGATCATGGCTTGAAAGTATTCGGCCATGTGATTCGTCAAGGCTTCCGGCGGCATGGACTCCGAGATCTTGGTAAAACCGGCGATATCGGTGAACAGGACCGTCAGCGTTTCCCTCCGGCCGCCGATGCGGGCCACTTCGCCCTTGCGCACCAACTCCTTCACCACTTCTATCGGCACATAGTGCGCAAACGATTGCAGGGCTGCCAGGGACTGCGCCTGGGCCTCCTCCAATTGCTTAAACTCATGCAGCTTGGCTTCGATCTTTTGGTCGGCGCGAAAATCCAGATCGCGAATGGCCCGGCTCTGGGCTGCCAGGGCCTCCAGAGGTTTGCTGTAAGAGCGGGCCAGGAGAATGGCATAGGCCAGAGCCGCCGCCAGGGCCAACAGAGTTGCGGCCAGCAGATAGAGGCGTAGTTGGGTGATTCCTTCCAGCAGATCATTATTGGGTACGAGGATGCCGATCCACAGGTGGCGCATTTTCCCCAAGGGATATGAAGTTACTCCGGCCCACCAGGTTTCATCCCGGCTCTCGTAACTGAACCTGGCCTGGCCCGAATCTTTGATCTTCTGGCCAATCGCCTCATTGCCACGGGCCTCTTGCACTGCGGCCAGCAATTCCGGAATCTGAATTTCATCGACAGTAAGCAGAAAAGCTCGGCGAATGGCCTCCGGGTCCTGAAACTTCGGGTAACGCGGCAATCCCACCGCCCGCCAGTCCTGGGTATAGATCGCGGTCTGCGAGTGTTTGGTAAGCTGGGTGCTATCCCGCTGAGTAAAGTCCGTGATGGCCGCCAGCAGGATATCCGCGGCAAACACGTACTCCATGCCCCGGTTCTTCCATTTGACCGACGCGGTAATCCCCAAATCTTTGGTGGTGAAGAAGAGATAGGGGTCGGTCCAAAAGACTTCCAAATCCGGCAGGTCTTTCAGCCCGACGTACCAGGCCCGGCTCCTGGGTTCGTAGTCCACGTCTTTCCATTCCGGGGCTTGGGGCCGGCCCGCGGGGTCGATGTCGAACCAGAGGGTCCGGGTTCCCCACCGTTCCCGGGACACCACCCGGTTCTTCAAGCGGCCCTGCTCCAGCCGGATGATGAGAAACCCATCCCCCCGGGAATTGGCCACCTGGAGAGAAGACATATCGGGGAAAAGCTGCATAAGCGGCACCAATAACAAATTGATCCTGGTGGCGGCCTTAAGCTGGCCCGCGCTGAGCTTTCCGGGGGCGCCGGAAACAACCCCATCCAGATTAAGCTGGCCTCCGAGTCCCCAGGCAGCCGCCAGCAGGACATTCTTCTGCACCGGCTGAAAGAAATTGTCCAACTCCTGGTTGGCCTGCACCATCCCTTTACTGATGAGCTGTTCGGACAATTCCACTTCAGTCTTGCGGGCCCGGATGCTCATCAGCATCAGGATGGTCAAGGAACTGATGAGGATGAGGACCAAAAAGCTGCGCAGCAGACTGAAGCGGATGGAGATGGCTTTATTGGTTCGAGACCTTCTCATTTCTGCAGATAGTTCTGTCCGGGTGAGGGTTTTGGGTCTTGGGTTTTCCGGTGGGCTGCTTGGAGCAAATTCTTAAAATATTTCATATCGGCCAGATAGATTGAGGTTTTTAGGTATTAGACTTAGATCGATATCTTCTCAATATTAGTAATCGTAAGTTTCTTCAGGTAACGCTGTAAGACTCCCTCTTGCACGGTTGCATGACTAGGAAACGAAAATTTTGCCCATAATAGAAAGCCTCAAGACTAGCGTTCAGTCCTATTTATAACTGAAAACTGAAAACTGCAAACTGAAAACTTGTCTTCACATCTCCACCACCTGCCGGCAAGCGGTGAAATAGACCCCCAGCCTGATCGCCTCCGGTGGTTTCACGCCCCTGGCCCTGGCCGCCATCTCCCGGTAGGCTAACAGTTGCGGCCGGTATTTTTCGGCCTCCCGGGCCATGAACCCCTGCCAGTCTTCCCCGGCCGCGGGGCGGGAGGACTTGTAATCCAGAATCCACCAGTCCTGCCCGTCAAAGGCCAGACGGTCGATGATGCCCCGGCGGATGGTCCCCGGCCGGGGCTGGTCTTCCAACAGCCACTCGCTGGCCGCGCCGGGGGGCTCGGGCCGCAAAAGCGCCGCCAGGAACGGGTCCGCCTGGCAGGCCGACAGTTCCGCGTGCATCTCCGGCGCCAAACTGGTAGCCGCGGCGGCTGGCAAGCCTGACTGGCGCAAAGCCGCAGCTAAAGCCGCGGTATCCGGCAGCGGTCCGCCCCGGGCCAGGGTCTGTAAAGCCCGGTGGATGACCTCGCCCCGGAGCCGGGCCGTGTCGCCCCCTTCCGCCGCCTCGGCCCCGGACGCCCGCTGGGTTGCCGTCTGCGGCGCCGCCAGCCGGGAAGGAAAGATCATCTCGTAGGGCGCGGTTTCCGGCTGAAAGTCCCAGGCCTCAGGCAATTCCTTCGGGCCCGCAGCCTCTCGGATAATGGTCGGGGCTGCCGTCGCCCGTTCCACCTCCATCTCCGGCTCTGGCCAACTCAAGGGCG
>JBAZKX010000287.1:0-4089 GCA_041650575.1 Desulfobaccales bacterium | reverse complement strand
CGATGCCCAGGGCGTGCTCTGGGGCGTCGAATACCTCAAAGACTCGGCCATGGGCAAGAAGTTTGATCTGAAAGGCAAGAAGGTGGTGGTCATCGGCGGCGGCAACGTGGCCATGGACGTGGCCCGCACCGCCCGGCGCCAGGGCGGCGAGATCACCCTCATTGCCCTGGAGACCCGGGAAGAGATGCCCGCCTCCATCTGGGAAGTGGAAGAGGCCGAACACGAAGGCGTGAAGATCATGCACCGCTGGGGCGTCAAAGAGATCAACGCCGCCGGCGGCAAGGTCAGCGGGATCACCTTAAGGGCGGTGGAAAGGGTCTTTGACGAGCAGGGCCGGTTCTCTCCCGCCTATTTTGACGACAAAACCTCGACTCAGGACGCGGACGTGGTCATCATGGCCATCGGCCAGCGCACCAACCTGAAGTTCATCACCGACAAAGATGGCGTTACCCTGACTCCCCGGGGCCTCATCCAGGCCGACCCGGTCACTAAGGCCACCTCCCGCGAGGGCGTCTTTGCCGGCGGCGACGTCGAAACCGGTCCCTGGATCGCCATCGGCGCGGTGGCGGCCGGCCGGGAAGCGGCCACCTCCATCGAGCTGTACCTGGAAGGCAAGGACCTTAAAGCCGGCCGGAGCCTGCCGGTCAGGCCCATCCCCAAGGAAGAAGGCAAGTGGAACCCCGTCCCCGCGGATATCCAGAAGAAGCATCGGGCCCTGATGGAAACCCTGCCGGTGGAGGAGTGGATCAAGGGCTTCAGGGAAATCAACCTGGGCTATAAAGAAGAACAGGCCCTGGAAGAAGCGGCCCGCTGCATCAACTGCGGCATCTGTTCCGAGTGCATGCAGTGCGCCCAGGCCTGCCAGGCCAAGGCCGTGGCCCATGATCTGGGTCCCGAAAAACTGGAACTGGACGTGGGCGCCGTCATCCTGGCCCCGGGCTTTTCCGTCTATGATCCCAAGAAATACGGGGCCTATCATTACGCCCACTTCCCCAACGTGGTCACCAGCCTGGAGTTCGAGCGCATTCTCTCCGCCTCCGGGCCCTTCGCCGGCCACCTGGTCCGGCCCTCGGACCACAAGGAGCCCCTCAAGGTCGCCTGGCTCCAGTGCGTGGGCTCCCGGGACCTGAACCACTGCGACAACAGTTACTGCTCCGCGGTCTGCTGCATGTACGCCATCAAGCAGGCCGTCATCGCCAAAGAGCATTGCAAGGACTATACGCTGGACGCGTCCATCTTCTTCATGGACATGCGGACCCACGGCAAGGACTTCGAGAAGTATTACTGGCGGGCCCAGGACGAGCACGGCATCCGCTTCCTCCGTTCCCGGGTCCATTCCATCGACCCGGTGCCGGACTCCGGAGACGTTGCCATCCGCTACCTCTCGGAGAAAGGCGAGCTCAAGACCGAAACCTTCGACATGGTGGTCCTCTCGGTGGGCCTGGAATCCTCCCAGGACGCCCTGACCCTGGCCAAAACCATGGGCATCGACGTCAAAACCGAGACCCGTTTCGCCGATACCTCGCCCTTTACGCCGGTCAACACCAATAAGGACGGGGTCTATGTCTGCGGCGTCTTCCAGGCTCCCAAGGACATCCCCCAGTCGGTCATGGAGGCCTCCGCCGCGGCCGGGGCCGTGGGCGAACTCCTCTACGAGGCCCGGGGCACGGCCATCAAAAAGCGGGAACTGCCGCCGGAGATCGACGTCGAAGGCCAGGAACCCCGGGTGGGCGTCTTCGTCTGCAACTGCGGCATCAACATCGGTGGGGTCATCAACGTCCCTGCCCTCACCGAATACGTCGCGACCCTGCCGGGAGTGGTCCTGGCCGACCAGAACCTGTTCACCTGTTCCGCCGATACCCAGGACAAGATCCTGGCGGCCATTACCGAACATAAACTCAACCGGGTGGTGGTGGCCTCATGCAGCCCCCGGACCCACATGGCCATGTTCCAGGAGACCATCCAGCAGGTGGGCCTCAACCCCTACCTCTTTGATATGGCCAATATCCGCGACCAGGACTCCTGGGTGCACATGAACGAGCCCGAAAAGGCCCTGGCTAAAGCCAAGGACCTGATCCGGGGCGCCGTGGCCCGGGTCGTGCAGTTGGAACCCCTCCACCGCCAGGCCTTCCCGGTGCAAAAATCCGGTCTGGTCATCGGCGGCGGCGTCGCCGGCATGGAAGCGGCCCGGTCCATCGCCAACATGGGCTTCCAGGTCTACCTGGTGGAGCAGGGCGATAAACTGGGCGGCCAGGCCTGGAACCTGGTCACCAGTTCCCGGGGCTATAACTACCGCGGCTACCTGGAAGACTTGATCAAGAAGGTGGAGACCCACCCCAACATCGAGCTCCTGTTCAACTCCAAGGTCAAGGACACCAGCGGCTTCATCGGCAACTTCGTAACCCTCATCACGACCCCGGAGGGGGAACGCCAGCTCGACCACGGCGTCACCGTCATGGCCACTGGCGGCTTCGGCCTCATACCCGAGGAGTACCTCTACGGCCAGAACTCCAACGTCCGGACCTCCTTCGAATTGGATAAGCTCATCGCCGCCAAAGACCCGCAGGTGATGAACGCCAACCAGGCGGTCTTCATTCAGTGCGTCGGCTCCCGGGAACCCCAGCGGCCCTACTGCAGCCGCCTCTGCTGCACCCACTCGGTGGAAGCGGCCATCGAGCTCAAACGGCTCAAATCCGAAATGGACGTTTTCATCCTCTATCGGGACCTGCGCACCTACGGGGAAAAGGAACTCCTCTACAAAGAGGCCCGGGAACTGGGCGTGATGTTCATCCGCTACGACCTCGAAGGCAAGCCCCAGGTGGAGCAGACGGGCGACGGCAAGCTCCAGGTCACCGTCATCGACCCCATCCTGGATCTGCCGGTTATCCTGAAGCCCGACCTGCTGACCCTGGCCACCGCGATTCTGCCGAACCCCGTGGAGGATATCGGCGAAATCTTCAAGGTGCCCCGGAACGCCGAAGGCTTCCTCAATGAGGCCCACGCCAAGCTGCGCCCGGTGGATCTGCCCTCCGACGGCATCTTCCTGGCGGGCCTGGCTCATTATCCCAAGCCCATCGATGAGACCATCGCCCAGGCCAAGGCCGCCGCGGGCCGGGCCGCCACCTTCCTGTCCAAGAATACCGTGGAAGTGGGCGGCATCGTCGCCGTGGTGGATCAGGACAAGTGCGCCGTGTGCCTCACCTGTGTGCGCACCTGCCCCTTCAACGTCCCGGTCATCGACTACACCGTGGACGCGGCCTACATCGACCCGGCCAAGTGCCAGGGCTGCGGCGTCTGCGTCTCCGAGTGCCCGGCCAAGGCCATTCAGTTGAAGAACTTCACTGACACCCAGATTATCGCCCAGGAAACGGCTCTGGCCGCGGGTTGAGAAAAGGAGGAATTATGACCACTGCATGGTCTCCCAAAATCATCGGCTTTTGCTGCCGTTACTGAGCGTATAGCGCCGCGGACCTGGCAGGTTCGATGCGGTTGCAATATCCCCCGGATATCAAGATCATCATGATGCCCTGCACCGGGCGGGTGGACATCATCCACCTGCTCAAGGCCTTTGAAGGCGGGGCGGACGCCGTCTTCGTGGCCGGTTGCCTGGAAGGTGAGTGCCATTACCTCATGGGCAACATCCGGGCCCGGAAACGGGTCACTAAGGTGAAAAAGGATTTCGCCCAACTGGGAATGGAACCGGAACGGGTCGAGATGTTCAACCTTTCCTCCTCCGAAGGGCCGAAATTCGCCGCCATCGCCAAGGAAATGGTGGAGCGCACCTTAAAACTGGGCCCCAGCCCCATGAATAAGGAACTGCGGGCCGCCTGGCTGGCCAGCCAACCCAAGGCCGCCGCGGGTTAAGAGATAGAGAAGGGATTGTGGGGAAGGGGGCAGGGGCCGACGGCCCCTACCCCATTCCCCCAACCCTCATAAGTAGAGGGCGACCGTTGGGTCGCCCTTTTCACTTTGGGCGGGCACTGTCCGCCATGTAGATGCGCACTACGCACCAGCAACAAGGGAGGCCTTAACGACGGTCCTCCCTTGTTTTTTCTTCAATCCTCGCTAACTTATAAAACACAGATGGCT
>JBAZKX010000286.1:0-4090 GCA_041650575.1 Desulfobaccales bacterium | reverse complement strand
AGGGTCCGGCGGTCCATGCATAAGGAAAGCAAAAGGGGCACGGCTCGCCGGCCCCTTAATTTTATGCGGATCGGCAGGGTTGGGGGGCATTATTTACCCCCCATCTTACCGTCAATTCTTATCGGCAATCTCTACAGGTGAAGAAGCTCTCTACCGGGTCGCCGGTGAGTTTGGCCCAGTGCTCCAGTTGGGCCTTGGGCGCGATGTAGTTGCCGCATTTCAGGCAGGGCTGGAGTTCGAAGTCCCGGCCCCAGACGGTGCGGACGCCGTCTTTTTCGGTGTACGGAATAACGTCGGTGGGGCAGATGAAGGCGCAGGAACCGCAACCGATGCAGGCGGAGGACTTCTCCGAGAAGGGCGTGGTCACCTGCTTGTCCGGGGTGCGGCCCTTCATGCTGATCGCGCTTACCCCCACGATATCCCGGCAGGCGCGGACGCACAGGCCGCAGAGAATGCACAGTTCGTCGGGGTCATCGGTCTTGAAGCGGGACTCATAGACGCCGTGCTCCGCGGCCAACTCCTGGATGAGCTTGGCGTGGGGGCAGCGGGCCAGGAGCAGCTCCAGGACCATGCGCCGGGCCTGCAACACCGGCTCCGAATGGGTCTGGACCACCAGGCCCCCTTCGGTGGGGTAGGTGCAGGAGTTCACGATACGGGTTTTGGGATACTCGCCGATCTCCACCACGCAGAGGCGGCAATGCCCTTCCGACGGCAGATCCGAGTGATGGCAGAGGGTGGGGATGTCGATGCCCTGTTGCCTAATCGTCACCAGCAGGCTTTGATCCTGGGGGGCTTCCACGGTGAAGCCGTTAATGGTGAGACGCACTGCCCCGGCCATGGTTTCGAAGACTTCGTCAGTGATTTTCCAGTCCATGAACTTTACTCCACCTTCACGGCGTCAAACTGGCAGGCCTCATAGCACAGGCCGCACTTGACGCAGAGTTCCTGATCGATTTCCTGGGCTTCCTTCTTCTGGCCGGAGATGGCCCCCACCGGGCATTCCCGGACGCAGGCCAGGCAGCCGGTGCAGGTTTCCGGGTCGATGGTGTACTTCAGCAAGGGCCGGCAAACCAGGGCATTGCACTTCTTATCCCGGATGTGGGCCTCATATTCCTCCCGGAAGTACTTGATGGTCGAGCGCACCGGGTTAACCGCGCTCTTGCCCAGGCCGCAGATGGAGGCCGACGCCATGGTGCCGCACAGCTCTTCCATGAGGTCCAGGTGCGCCATCTCCCCCCGGCCGGCGATGATTTCGTCCAGGAGGAAGAGCAGGTGTTTCAAGCCTTCCCGGCAGGGGGTACATTTGCCGCAGGACTCCTGATAGAGAAAGGAGATAAAGTAGCGGGCCACGTCCACCATGCAGGAGGTGTTGTCCATGACGATCATGCCGCCGGAGCCCATGATGGAGCCCACCGACTGGAGGCTGTCATAGTCCACGGGCAGGTCCAGGAACTCCGCGGGGATGCAGCCGCCGGAGGGGCCGCCGGTCTGTACCGCCTTGAATTCCCGGCCGGGACGCAGGCCGCCGCCCAGATCATAGATGATCTGCCGCAGGCTGGTGCCCATGGGCACTTCCACCAGGCCGGTCTGGTTCACCGCGCCCACCAGGGAGAAGACCTTGGTGCCTTTGCTCTTGTCGGTGCCGATGGCCGCGAACCAGTCGGCCCCCAGGTTGATGATTTCGGGGACGTTGACCCAGGTTTCCACGTTGTTGATGACCGTGGGCTTGCCGAAAAGGCCCTGCTGGGCCGGATACGGCGGCCGGGGCGAGGGCTCGCCGATGAAGCCTTCCATGGAGTGGATCAGGGCGGTCTCTTCACCGCAGACAAAGGCCCCGGCGCCACGGCTGATCTTGATGTCGAAGCTGAACCCGGAGCGGAGGATATTGGCCCCCAACAGCCCCACTTCCCGGGCCTGCTCGATGGCCAGGTTAAGGCGCTTCACCGCCAGGGGATATTCATGGCGCACGTAGATGTAACCCCGTTGGGCGCCGATGGCGTAGCCGCCGATGATCATGCCTTCCAGCACCGCGTGGGGGTCGCCCTCCATCACCGCCCGGTCCATGAAGGCCCCGGGGTCGCCTTCGTCACCGTTACAGATGATGAACTTGACCTCGTCCAGGGCATCCGCGCAGACGCGCCACTTGCGGCCGGTGGGGAAGCCGCCCCCGCCCCGGCCCCGCAAGCCGGCTTTATCCACCGTCTCGATGACCTGGTCCGGGGACATGTCGCCGAGCACCTTCCGCAGGGCCCGGTAACCCCCCAGGGCCAGGTAATCGTCCAGGCTCTCGGGGTCGATGAGGTCCAGCTTCCGCAGGACGATGGGCTGCTGGCCCTTGTAGAAGGGGATGTCGGCCTTGTGGGCGATCCGGGCGTGGTCCTCCGTCTCATAGACCAGGCGTTCCACCACCTGGCCGTTTTTCAGAGTGGCCTCCACGATCTCCGGGACATCCTCGGGGGTAACGTGCTGGTAGGCGATCTCCTGGGGTCTCAGCAGGACCTTCACGGCCCGGGCGCAGAGGCCCTGGCAGCCGCATTCTTTCAGGGCTACCTTGCCTTCCAGGCCGTTTTTCTGGAGTTCCTCCCGGAAGGCGGCGGCCACCTCGTCGCTGCCCATGGGCAGGCAGCCGGGACCGGCGCAGACCAGCACCTGAAGCTGCTTGGGATCCAGGCGGGCCGCGAGCTGGCGGCGATATTCCCGCAGATGGTCTACGGATTCAAATCTTGGCATGGCTTTATCTCGGTCGTCTTATTTATAGAGTTTCAGGATCTTGGGCACCTTGTCCACCGAGGTCCGCCCAAAATACTTATCGTCAACCATCATCACCGGGGCCTGGGCGCAGGAACCCAGACAACCCACGGTCTCCAGGGAGAACTCCATGTCCTTGGTGGTGTAGCCCGGCTCCACCCCCAACCGGTTGCTCAGGGATTCCACCAGACGGGCGCCTCCTCTCAGATGGCAGGTAGTGCCCAGGCAGACCTTGACCTGGTGGCGGCCCTTGGGCAGCAGAGAGAACATCTTGAAAAAGGTGGCGACACTGAAGATCTGGGTCAGGGGCACGTTCAGCCGCTGGGAGACCACCTGCAGTTCGTCCTTGGGCAGATAACTGTAGGAATCCTGGATATCCTGAAGCACGGGGATCAGGTCCCAGGGGTCACATTCGTAACGGGAGAGAATGGTATCGAGGCGTTGTGCATCCATTATTCATGGCCCTCGTCTGGAGGAGAAATTACCGGAAACTCAGGATAGGAGGCGCCGCATTTGTCCAACAGCAGCTCGTACTGCGCCTGGGTATACTGTTGGATAAACTCCAGTTCCTTGCCCCGAAGGTGCCGGAATCGCCCCTGGGGCTTGAGGTAGTCAATGACCGGCCGGAGCTTGGGGACCTCTACGGTCAGGCGATAGCGGCCGTTTTCTACTTCGAAGAGGGGAAAAACCCCGGTCTCCACCGCCAGGCGCCCCATGCGGACGCTCAGATCGGTGGCGGAGCGCCAGCCCGTGGGGCAGACGGAGAGCACGTGGATATAGGCCGGCCCCGGCGTCTCGATGGCCTTGCGGATCTTGAAGTAGAGGTCGAAGAGATAGCTGGGGTTGGCCGTGGCCACGTAGGGAATGCCGTGGGCCACGGCGATGGCCACCATGTTCTTCTTCTGGGTGGACTGGCCGATGCTCAGCTTCCCCGGAGGCGACGTGGTGGTCATGGCGCCGTAGGGAGTGGAACTGGAGCGCTGGATGCCGGTGTTCATGTAGGCTTCGTTGTCCCAGCAGACATAGGTGAAGTTGTGGCCCCGCTCCAGGGCGCCGGAGAGGGACTGGAGGCCGATGTCGCTGGTGCCGCCGTCTCCTCCCATAGCCACCACCGCGGGCAGCTTACCCTTGAGTTTGCCCTTGCGGGCCAGGATCTTGAGGGCCGCATCGATGCCCGAAGCCACCGCCGAGGTGTTTTCAAAGGCCACGTGGATCCAGGGGTGCATCCAGGAGGTCTGGGGCATCCCGGAGGAAACGATCTCCATGCAGCCGGTAGCGTGCGCAATGATGGCGTCTTCGCCGATGGCCTTGGTCACCCAGCGGACGGCCAGGGCCTCGCCGC
>JBAZKX010000285.1:0-4095 GCA_041650575.1 Desulfobaccales bacterium | reverse complement strand
GACCCCCGCCACCCGGAGATGCAAAAGCGCCTCAACCTCAAGATCAAGTACCGGGAGGGCTTCCGGCCCTTTGCGCCCTCGGTGCTGATGGAGGAGTGCGGCAACTACTTCGAGTTGGACCGGCCGTCGCCGTACATGCTGCTGGTGGCCCCGGTCAATGAGGCCCGGCGCAATCCGCTGCCGGCCGGCTATGAGAACCTGGAACTCTTCGACCGCCTTTACCATCTGCGCTCCGACGTGCCCGCCATCACCCACGTGGATTACTCGGCCCGCATCCAGACGGTGCATCAAGAGACCAACCCGCGCTACTGGCGGCTGATTCAGGCCTTCAAGGCGCACACCGGCTGCGGCCTCATCGTCAACACCAGCTTCAACGTCCGGGGGGAACCCATCGTCTGCACCCCGGAAGACGCCTACCAGTGCTTCATGCGCACCGAAATGGACTACCTGGTCCTGGGGGACTACCTCTTCGACAAGAAAGACCAGCCCGCCTGGCAGGAAGCCAAGGACTGGCGCACGGAGTTTGAGTTGGATTAGCGCGGCCCGGACAATGCCAGCGTCATCAGGGGCACGGTTCGCCGTGCCCTTTTTATTGTCGATTCGGTTTCACCCGGACCCAAAAACCCGCTTACATCACCTTGGGCGGCGGCGGCGACGGTTCCTCAGGGCCGGGGGTGACTTCGGGCGCGGGGGCCAGCGGGGTGGCAGGCGGAATTTCGATTATCTTGGCTTTGGGCAGGGGAGGCTCTTCGGGTGGCGCGGGCGCGGCGGGAGCCCCGGCTTGTTTGGCGGTCTTAAAGTAAGAGGGGTCGATGTGGTAGAACACCTGGGGCACTTTTTCCACCACCTTCCAGGGACCCTCGGGTTGGTCGCCCCGATAAAAATAATTTTCCCAGAAAAAATAGTATTTACCGCGGTAGCGAAAGACGTCGGTGGGTATATTTGGGGCCCAAGAGACCTGGGAAGCCCCGGGGATCGGGGTCCACTGGGGCTTGACGTCGGGGGGCACCGGGATGATATTGATGTCCTGGGCCAGGGCCGCGGTCCCCGTGAGAGCCAGTCCCAGGGCCAGGATGATGAACGAGATTGCCAGGCGAGACATGGGTCGTCCTCCCGGTAAGGTCGAAGATGTGGGGGCAGGCCCGCCTGGGCCTAGCCCCTTAAATATACCACATCTGCGGCCTATCCGGAGGCCCGAAACCCGCGGCTATTTGAAGTAGCCCCGCGGCACCGTCATCAGGCCCCCGGGCACCTTGCGCACTGGCTTCCAGGGTCCCAACAGGCGCTTCCCCTGATACCAGTAGCCACCGTAGTAATAGTAATATTTTTTATGGACCCGGAAGACGTTCCCCGGGATATTGGGGGCGTAGAGCACCCCGGGGGAAGTGGGCACGGGGGTCCATACCGGGGCCACCCCTGGCGGCAGCGGCGGCGGGAGAGGCACCTTTGGGTCGGCCGCGGCCGGGGTGAGCAGGGCCGCGATCAGGATGAGCGCGGCCAGGGCTTTGATTATGGCCGCGGTTTTCAGCCCACCCGGGCGGCGCGGCCGAAGGTGTAGAACCCGGCCGGCGGATGCAGGCCAACAGGACATAGGCTTGTTCTCCGTAGAACTCAGTTGAGATTAATCATGGCCCATATTTTTTCATCTGGCCCGGGGGTATGTGACCTTCGCCTCCCCATTTTTTCATCTGGCCCGGCGGGGCCGGCTGGCCTCCCCAGCCGGTTTTCTTACCCTTGGCCCAGCCCGGCGGGTTCTTGAAGTAAGTCGGGCCCACATTATAGAACGGCGCAGGAGGGTTCTGAATTCCTACCCAGGGGCCGTTAAGGCTGCCACCCTGGCGCCAGAGGCCGTCCTGGTACAAATAGTACTGATTGGCATAGCGGAAGAGATCATAGGCCAGATTCGGGACATAAGAGACTCCGGGAACCTGGGGCACGGGCGCCCATTGGGGTGCCAGATTCTGCTGACCCCAGGGGGCGACGAATTGGGGTTGGGCCGGCGCGGCCTGGACGCTCAACGCCAATAACACCAAGAACAGCAGTGAAACCTTCAGCCAGCGTTGCATTTTTTGACCTCCTGTCAGGCTGGAATACTCCTTTGACGGCCCACGGCCAAGTCGTGCAGCGGGATGAGGATGTCCGCGGCTTCTTTGACCCGCCGGGCGCTGTCATAGGCGTCGATAACGTTGATATGGACCCCCGACGGAATGGGCGGGCCGGAGGCCGGAAAGTTCACTTCGTTGCAGCAAAAACCGGTAATCACCGCGTTGCCGGCCCGGGTGTTGACCACCACGGACTGTCCGCCCACCGTGTGGCCGGGGGTCAGGAGGACCTTAATCCCCTCCACAATCTCGGCGTCGCCGTCCACCTGCATCACCTCCACGTCATCCAGGAGGTCGGGAAAGTAACGGTGGTCCACCGGGTGGGGCTCCTGAAAAAACTCGTACTCGCGCTTCTGCACATAGACCCGGGCGTTGGTGCACTTGTAGTCGTTTTCGCAGTGGTCGTTGTGCAGGTGGGTGTGGATGATGATGTCGATGTCCTCCGGCTTGAGGCCGAAGGTGTCCAGGGCTTCTTCGAACTCCTGGATCTTCAGGCCGTACTTTTCTCCCACTTCCGGGGGCACCATGAATTGTTCCAGGCCCGTATCCACCAGGATCTTTTCCGGGCCTCCCTCCAGATAAAACACATAGATGGGGATCCAGATGCGTTTCCCGTAGCCTTTCAGATAGGTCATGACGCCCTGATCCGTTTCGTTGGCGCCCACCACCAGGGGATGAATGACATATTCCCGCATTACCGGTCTCCTTATTATTAGACTCCAGTTGATGGGGATTTATTATATGCCCAAACTGAACTTTTTTTCACGTCTGGAACAGATTAAAACTGACAATGGGCCAAAAACCGGGGAGAGGAGGCTTGTCAGGGCGGGTGGTAAAAGCGGGAGGAAGGGCCCGCGGTCAGCCGGGACGGCTGATACCTCTCCGCGGTACGGGCGCCGGGATTGGATTCGCGCCAATCGCCCTGAGGTAGGGGAATTAAACCATGCAGGCAGAGGAAACGGCAGGGCGCCTGGCTAACAGAGCCAGCAGCCCTGCTCCCGGACTTCCTCGTACCATTTGGCCCTCAGCCGGTGGATCTCCTTTTTGTCCACCAGCAGCAGCCGGCGCACTGCGGCCATGTCGATGAAGCCGCCGAAATAGGCGAACTTCACCAGGCCTTCGAGGTTTTCCGGGGAGAACTCCCGGGCGCGCTCCGGCACCCGTTCCCACATCTCTTCGGCCCGGATGATCTCCCTGACCTCGAGGAAATGATCGGCCAGTCTGGCGTCACGGTCTGCCGGGGCCATCGCTCACTTCATCCATGGGCTGATAATCTGCCGGGCGATGTTGATGGGAATGGCAAAGCCGATCCCCTGGCCCTGGGCGGAGATCATGGAATTGATCCCTATCACCCGGCCGTTGATGTCCAATAAGGGTCCGCCGCTGTTGCCGGGGTTGATGGAGGCGTCCGTCTGGATGAAGTCCCCGTAGGTGCCCCGGCCCAGGCCCCGGCGCCCGGTGGCGCTGATGATGCCTACGGTCATGGTCTTTTCCAACCCGAAGGGGCTGCCGATGGCGATGGCCCATTGCCCCACCCGGATCTTGGTGGAATCTCCCATGGGGGCCGGTCTCAAACCCTGGATCGGCACATGCACCAGGGCTATGTCAAACCTGGGGTTAGCGCCCACCAGTTGGCCGGTCACCTCCCGCCCGTCGTTTAAGTGGACCAGGAGCTGCTGGGACCCGGACACCACGTGATTGTTGGTGAGGATGTAGCCCCGGGGGTCGATGATGACGCCGGAACCCTGGCCGACCTGGCGCTGCCGGACGGGACCGCCGCCGCCGAACTCCCGGAACATGCCCTCAAAGGGGGTGCCCCGGAAGAAATCATCCGGCACGCCCATCGGCTGCTTGGTCACCACCCGGATGGCCTTCAGACTTACGACTGACGGGGTCACCTGTTCGGCCACCCGGATGAAATCATCCTGCAACCCCAAGGCGGTGGCGCCCAGGGCCGGAGCGGACGGGCAGATCGCCAACCACACCGCCGCCG
>JBAZKX010000284.1:0-4101 GCA_041650575.1 Desulfobaccales bacterium | reverse complement strand
GGGGGCTTCATGGCCAAGATCAAAAAATGGTTCCGCGAAGTGGTATGAATTGCCGAAACATGCTATGCTTGTTTTAAGGGGGTGTCCTCCATGAAGATACAATTAGTCCCCAACGAATTATCGGCCAAAATCAAAGTATTAGGAGTCGGTGGCGCCGGCGGCAACGCAATTAACGACATGATCGCCTCCCAGATGGTGGGGGTGGATTTCATCGCCGCCAACACCGATGCCCAGGCCCTCGAGCGGAGCCTGGCCCCGGTCAAGATCCAACTGGGCCCCAATGTTACCCGGGGTCTGGGGGCCGGCGGCGATCCCGAAGTCGGGAAAAACGCTGCGATCGAGGAAGCCGAGCACCTCAAACAGGTGCTCCAGGGGGCCGACATGGTGTTCATCGCCGCGGGCATGGGCGGCGGCACCGGCACCGGCGGCGCCCCGGTGGTGGCCGAACTCAGCCGGGACCTGGGGGCCTTGACCGTAGCCGTGGTGAGCAAGCCCTTCGAATTCGAAGGCAAGATGAAGCGGCGCCTCGCCGACAACGGCATCGATGAACTCCGCAAGGTGGTGGACACCATCATCACCATCCCCAACGACCGCCTCTTTTCCCTGAGTTCCAAGAACTCCCGGATCAAAGATGTGTTCGGCATGGCCAACGAAGTCCTGGGCTTTGCGGTGCGGGGCATCTCCGACCTCATCATGGTGCCGGGCTTCATCAATGTGGACTTTGCCGACGTGCGCACGGTCATGAAGGAACGGGGCATGGCCCTCATGGGCACCGGGATCGCCAACGGCGGCAACCGGGCCGCCGACGCCGCCCACAAGGCCATCTCCAGTCCCCTCCTGGAAGATATCTCCATCCGCGGCGCCCGGGGCATCCTCATCAACATCACCTCCGCCCCCGATATCTCCATGGAGGAATTGAAAGAAATTTGCGGCATCGTCCAGGAAGAGGCCCACGAAGACGCCATCATCAAGTGGGGCTTGGTCTGGGATGAGAACCTGGTGGAAGAGATCCGGGTGACCGTCATTGCCACCGGCATCGGCAAACGGGCCGAAGCCGAACGGGCCGCATGGTCCCAGGGCGCCCCTTCCCAGCCGGAAGACCTGGAAATCCCCACGATTTTGCGGACCCCCGAACAACCCGCAGCCCGGAACGCAGAAGCCGCCAAGAACGGCGCCAAGAAACCCCTGGGGGTGGTGGCCGCCAAGAAATTCATCGTCCACCCCGACCTGCAATACGAGGAAAACGAACTGGACACGCCGCCGTTCCTCCGCAAGGCGGATTAAAGGCGGGTTTTGGGTTCTGGGTTTTAGGATTTAGGATGGGGCGTGATTTATCACGCCCCCTTTATTTTCCTTGAGCGTTTTTTTAACCCTCGTTCCCGAGCTCCAGCTTGGGAACGCCAATTTTCGCCCCAGCTTGCTTGGGCAACTTAATGAATTATTCATGTAGGTGAGCGGCACTGCCCGCCATCTCTGGCCCAAACCCCATGTCCGCCAAAATCAAGGCCCTCTTAAAACAGCTGCTCTCCCAGGAACAGGGCGCGGTGGTGCGGGAGTGGGGAGCGCGCTTTCCCGTCGCCCTGGTGTACCCGCAGATTTACCCCGTGGCCATGGGCAACCTGGGTTTCCAGGCCATCTATCATCTGCTCAACTCCCAGCCCGGCCTGGTGTGCGAACGGGCTTTTCTGCCGAGCCCGGAGGATTGGGAAGAATACCGCCGCACCCATACCCCCATCCTCACCCTGGAGTCCCAGCGGCCTCTGAAAGATTTTGGCGCGGTGGCCTTCTCCATCTCCTTTGAGGCCGACTATCCTTACGTACTCCAAATTTTAGCCGGCGCGGGCATTCCCTTAAAAGCCGCGGAGCGCGGCCCCGGGGACCCTCTGGTCGTAGCCGGCGGGGTGGCCACCTTCCTCAACCCCGAGCCCTTAGCGCCCTTCGTGGACGCCTTCTTCCTGGGGGAGGGCGAAGCCGGGGCGGTGCCTTTTTTCGAGTTCCTGGCCGGGGGTGCGGCCGAGGCCGACCGGCCCAGCATGCTGCACGATCTGGCCTGTGCCATCCCCGGAGCTTATGTGCCCGCGGGTTATACGCCCCGCTACCATCCCGACGGCACCCTGGCGGCCTTCGACGCCGCCCCTGGTTGGCCGGACCGGATACAGGCTCCCCACCTGCCGGAACTGGCCCCCTACCCCACCCACAGCCACCTGTTGGCCCCCCAGAGCGAGTGGGGCGAGATGTTCCTGGTGGAGACCGGCCGCGGCTGTTCCCGGGGTTGCCGGTTCTGCGCCGCAGGCTACGTTTACCGCCCGCCCCGGGAACGCGATCTTTCGGAGCTCTGGACCCAGATCGAACCAGGCATCCTGGCCCGGCGCAAGATCGGCCTGGTAGGCGCCGCGGTCAGCGACCACCCCGCAGTCAAAGACCTCTGCCGCAAAATCCTGGCCGCCGGGGGCAGTATGGGCATCAGTTCGCTCCGGGCCGACTCCGTTGACGCCGAACTCTTTGGGCTTCTGGCCCAGGGAGGAGTGCGCAGCGTGGCCCTGGCTCCCGAGGCCGGCAGCGACCGCCTGCGCCGGGTCCTGAATAAGGGGATCACCCGGGACGACCTGGGCCGGGCCGTGGTGGCCCTGAGCGAGTCCGGCCTCCCCCAGCTACGCCTCTATTTTATGGTGGGCCTGCCCAGCGAGACTCTAGACGACGTGGCCGAAATTCCCCGCCTGGTGAAATACCTGGAACACGCGGTCGTCAAGGAAAGCTTGGGCAAGAAACACCTCGGCCTCATTACCTTGAGCCTGTCGTCCTTCGTGCCCAAGCCCTTCACCCCCTTCGAGTGGGCGCCGTTTATGGAAGTTGCGGAGCTGAAAAAGCGCCTGAAACTGGTGGCCCGGGAGTTCCACGGGGTCAAGGCGGTGCGGGTGCACACCGATCTGCCCAAGTGGGCTTACGTCCAGGCCTTACTGTCCCGGGGCGACCGCCGCGTCGGTGATATGCTCCTGGCCGCGTCCGACCTGGGTTGGACCCGGGCCTTGCGAGAGAGCCCCATCAACCCGGACTTTTTCACCTTGCGGGAGCGCCGCCCGGACGAACTCTTCCCCTGGGACTTCATCGACCACGGTCTGAAAAAAGCTTATCTGTGGGAGGAATACCAGCGGGCCCTGGAGGGCAAAGAAACCCCGCCCTGCCGCCCGGCCGTGTGCAGCCGCTGCGGGGTTTGCGCCGGCGAGGCCAAGAAAGGGGCGAATGGGGCAGGGGGATAAGGGCGCCCGCCCTTATCCCCTCCCCAATCCCTTATCGGTGGCCCAGGCGGCCCGCCTAGGCCCTTGATGGACTAACCGGTTATTAGACTTGAGGTTTCTATGAAATTTCTTCACTGGAAAATCCAACTGGCCCTGGCCCTCATCGGCGCTTCTGGGGTGCTTTATCTCCTCAATTACCTGATCTTCCGGGACCTATCCTCCATGCTGCGGTTGTTCCTGGCCCAGTTGGGGTTCCTGCCCATCTCGGTGCTCCTGGTCACCATCATCTTGAACCAGCTCCTGGCCCAGCGGGCCAAGGCCGCCAGGCTGGGCAAGCTCAACATGGTCATCGGCGCTTTTTTCAGCGAGGTAGGAGGCGCACTCCTGAAAACCCTGTCAGCATGCGACCGGCACCTCCCCGCCTTTCAGCAACAAGTAGCTCATATCAGCCACTGGACCGCGCCGGATTTTGTCAATTTTAGCCGGGGGCTGGCGGAGGATGATTTTGCGATCGAACTAAAAGGCAGTGATTTAGAAGTTTTACGGGAGGTTTTGCTCCGCAAGCGGGATTTCCTCTTGCGCTTGCTGGAAAACCCCAACCTTCTGGAGCACAACTCCTTCTCCAACCTGCTGCTGGCGGTCTTCCACCTGACCGAAGAACTGGCCCACCGGGGGGACCTCTCCCGCCTGGGGCAGACCGACCGGGAGCATCTGGCCGTGGACGTTCAGCGGGGCTATATCCTGCTCATCAAAGAGTGGCTGGCTTATATGAGCCACCTGAAAACCAGCTACCCCTATCTCTTTTCCCTGGCCCTGCGCACCAATCCCTTTGATCCCTTCGCCACCCCGGAGATCAAATAAAGGA
>JBAZKX010000283.1:0-4107 GCA_041650575.1 Desulfobaccales bacterium | reverse complement strand
GACTTCCGGCGGGCCGGTCTAACCCTAGCAAAGGCTAAACTGTGGCTCCCCGGCGCAAACCCCTTATTAACCTTTGCCCTTAGAAGGATTGACCATGTCCAAACCAGTTAGGATTTTTTGCGCTCTTCTGGCCTTGGTGATCGGCGGCCTGGCCACCACGGCCTTGCGGCCCGGCGAATCCCCCGGAACCCGGCCGGAATCCGGGGACAAGACCCTGGCGCCTTACTTCGTCGTGCTCAGCGAGGACCCGGACAAGGACGCCCTGCCCCTGAAAAGCACCCACGCCGACGTGAAGATCGCCGGGGTGGTGGCCGAAGTCAAGATTACCCAGGTGTATCGCAATGCCGGCAAAAAAAACCTGGAGGCCATCTACGTCTTCCCCATGTCCACCCGGGCCGCGGTCCACGCCATGCGCATGACCATCGGCGAACGGGTGGTGGAGGCGGAGATCATGGAGCGGCAAAAGGCCCGGGAGACCTATGAGGGGGCCAAGAAGGAAGGCAAGACCACTTCGCTGCTCGAACAGCGGCGCCCCAATGTCTTCCAGATGAACGTGGCCAATATCCTGCCCGGCGATGAGATCAAGGTGGAACTCCAATACCTGGAACTCCTCCAGCCGGAAGACAACGTCTATGAGTTCGCCTACCCCGCGGTGGTGGGTCCCCGCTATACCACCAAATCCGCGGCCGGAGCGGCGGAGGCCGACAAGTGGGTGCAGAACCCGTATCTGCACCAAGGCGAGGCTCCGCCCTATACTTTCGGCTTGAACGTGGAGCTGACCAGCGGCGTCCCCATCGCCAAGCTGAGCAGCCCCAGCCATGAAGTGGAGATCAAATACACCGGGAAGACCGCGGCCCGCATCACCCTCAAGGATGAGAAAACTGCCGGCAATAAGGATTTTGTCCTGCGTTATGCCCTGGCCGGCGGCAAGATTGACACGGGCCTGATGCTGTACCCGGGCCCGGATGACAACTTTTTCCTGCTGATGATGGAGCCGCCGGCCCGGGTCCGGCCCGAGGCGGTCTTGCCCCGGGAGTATATTTTCATCGTCGATGTCTCCGGCTCGATGCACGGGTTTCCCCTGGATACCGCCAAGGCCCTGATGCAGAATATTATCAAGGATCTGAAGCCCCAGGATTTTCTGAACGTCCTGCTGTTTGAAAGCGGCTCGGCGATCCTCTCGCCGTCCGGTTCCCTGCCCGCCAGCGCCGCCAATAAAGAAAAGGCCCTGGCCTTTATGCAGGCCCGGCCCGGCGGCGGCGGGACCAACATCGTGCCGGCCCTGGCCCAGGCCCTGGCGCTGCCCCGGACCCCGGGGATTTCCCGGATTGTTACAGTGGTTACGGACGGTTACGTGGATGTGGAGCCTCAGGTCTTTCAGTTGATCCGGGACAACCTGGGCGCGGCCAATCTCTTTGCCTTCGGCATCGGCAGCTCGGTCAACCGCCACCTCATTGAAGGCATGGCCCGGGCCGGCCAGGGCGAGACCTTCGTGGTGCTCAACCAGGCCGAAGCCGCCCGGCAGGCGGAAAAGTTTCGTAAGTACATCGCCAACCCGGTGCTCACGGACATCAGGGTGAGCTACGAAGGCTTCTCGGCCTTTGACGTCGAACCCGAGACGGTGCCGGACCTCTTTGCCTTGCGGCCCCTCGCCATCCTGGGAAAATATCGGGGCAACGCCGCGGGAGCCATTGTGGTCAGGGGCAAGACGGCCCAGGGCGCCTTTGAGCGCCGCCTCGACCTGAAAGAGGCCCAGGCCGGTCCCGACAATGCCGCGCTCCGGCTCCTATGGGCCCGGCAGCGGATCAGGGGCCTGGTGGATTTCAGCCAGTTCGACCGGGATAACCAGGAGGTTAAGAAAGAGGTCACCGCGCTGGGGCTCAAATACAGCCTGATGACCCCTTTTACTTCGTTCGTGGCGGTGGATAAGGTCAAGCGGGCCGACGGCCAGATGGTCACCGTGAAGCAGCCGCTGCCGATGCCCGAAGGAGTATCGGACCTGGCCATCGGCAAGTCCATCATGCCGTCCGTGATGGCGACGCCGATGCCTAGCCGCCCCGGCAACCTGGGAGAATTGGCCCTGGGCAGGAAGCTCAAGGCCGGTCACGGCGGCGGCCCGGTGGCGCCTGAGTCGGGGATGAAGCTCACGATCAAGAGCGTCAGAGCCGAAGGCGGCCTGACCCCGGCCGCGGTCCAGGTGGCCCTGGACGCGGAACTGGCGAAGCTTTTGCGCTGCTGCGAGGAAGCCGGCAAACGCGGGGTCAAACTGCCGGCGGAGATCACTCTGACCTTTGCCATCGGCCTGGACGGCAAGATTACCGGTGAGCCTCAGGTTAAATTGTCGACGCCGGAGCCAAGCCTGGAAACCTGCCTGGCGGCGGCCCTGAAAGGCCTGGCCTTCCCGCCGCCCCGGAAGACGGCGGCCCTGGCTACGGTTACTCTGAGCCTGAGCGGAACTTAGCCTGCGGCGCAGGCGAAAAAAGACCCGGGGGCGGCAAGCCCCCGGGTGCTTGGCGTCTACGAGATTGTCCGGTTACGTTTGTAAGGCCTTGAGTTGCGCCGCGAAATCAGAGCGCGCTTCCCGGCGCACCGCGTCGGGCGCGGGCAGTTTGTCCATACGCATCAATTCCGACAGGGCCGCCAGTTGCCGGTCGTGGTTTAGACCCGCGGCCGCCAGAATCCGGCCGCCTTTGACATAGAGCGCCAGAAAATTCCGGGCCGCCAAATCGCCCTGGATGATCAGCTCATCCCAGGTGGCGGCATACCCGACGTACTGGAGAAATTGGTCGAAGTGTTCGCTCCAGAAGAAGGGGACGCCGGCAAAGGCCGCGGGTTTCCCGGCCAAATTGTGGGCGGCGGTGCGGCCATGCTGCGCCGCCAGACGCCAGTGCTCGATGCGGATGGGCTCTCCCGTCCGCCAGTCGGGAAAGCGGGCGATATCCCCGGCAGCATAAACGCTTTCTGAGGCCTTAAGGTATTGGTCCACCCGGATGCTGCCGTCGGGTTCCAAAGAGAGGCCCCGGATGAACCCGGTGGCCGGGACGGCCCCCAGCCCGACGACCACGAGATCGGCCTCCAGGGCGGCGCCGTCATCCAGCACCACCTGCCGCACCCGGTCGTCTCCAACCAGGCGGGCCACCTTTCGGCCCAGCCGGAACGAGACCCCCTTTTCTTCGTGCACCTGCATGAGCAGCCGGCCGATTTCCGGCCCCAGTTGGCGTTCGAACGGAATGGAGCCGCGTCCCGCCACGGTGACCGCCAGACCTCGCTTGGTCAGGCTGGCCGCGGCTTCCATGCCGATAAAACTGGCGCCGATGCATACCGCCTTCGCCCCCGGCACCGCGGCTCGGATGATCTGATCCGCGTCTTCCGGCGTCCTCAAAGTAAAGACGTTGCCTAACCCCGCCCCCGGCGCCGCCAGCGGGCGGGGAAGGCCGCCGGTGGCCAGCAGCAGGCCGTCGTAAGCCAGGGAAGCGCCGTCGGCCAGGGTGATGGTCTTCTGAGGCACATCCACCGCGGCGGCCCGGCGTCCGAAGAGCAGCTCGATATCGTAGTCCTGATAAAACTTCTCCTCCCGCCAGGGCAGGGTCTCGGGTCCGGCCTCGCCGCTCAGGTAGCCTTTACTCAGATTGGGGCGGCCCGTGAAGCCGTCCTGCCTCAAGGTCTCCGCGGCGGCGTTGCCGGCCGCGCCGGCGCCCAGAATAACGAAGGTGCGCCCCTCTGCGGGGTCCCGCTTCACCATGGGCGGCACCGACCGATTTTCCAGCTTATCCGGCGTCTGAATATAAACGTCATCCCCATCCACCCGCACCGTAAAGCAGGTGGGGTGATCCAGGGCCGGAGGTTCAAGCAGACCGCCGGTGGTGAGATCGAAAGCGGCATGGTGCCAGGGACAGACCACCCGGGGGCCGTTCAAGGCCCCTTCCGCCAGGGGACCGCCGTAATGGGTACACTCCCCGTGCAGGGCGTAAAACTTGCCCTTCACCCGGGCCAACACGAGCTTGGCGTCACCCAGAGCCACCTCCCGCATATCCCCATCCTGAAAATCCTGCACCCTGGCGACCTTGACTTCCTTGGGCATCATGGACTCCTCGTGGAACTCGGCTC
>JBAZKX010000282.1:0-4109 GCA_041650575.1 Desulfobaccales bacterium | reverse complement strand
CCCCCATCGCGCCTGCCAAGGGCTGATAGCGACTGGGGCTCAAACGCGATTTCTAAAGCCGCAGGAGAAAGCATACGCCACCATTTGAGTGCGAATTGCTATAAAACCCCTCCTCTAACCCCCCTTTATAGTTAAATTCAATGATTTTATTTGGCAAGGATGAGACACTTGGCAGCCTCGCCGTTTCATCCCGGAAATTTTTGCCGCAACCACTCTCACCTGCGTACCGCTCGAAACCGGGGAGGATTAAGCGTCAAGCCGCTCTTTTCGCAGAACATTTCGGCCAAGGGCCGCGGCCGTAGCGGAACAGAACCGCCGTGGCGCTCCTCTCGTTCCCAAGTACAAAGGTGCCCAAGCCGAGCTTGGGCGGGAAGATGACGTTCCCAAGTACAACTTGGGAACGAGCAAGAAACACAATTGCTGAAGGCGGGATGCGCTTCGCTTTCCCGCTACGGGACTGAGAGAGCGAAGAGGATAAAAAAAGGGCCGTCACGGCTCATAGGTCCTGTGAAGACCTTTGAGGCCGTGACGGCCAGTTTTCTCAGCGCCTGGCCGGGGGGTTACCGGGTTCGTCTGGCGGTGGTGGCAGGCAAACCCGCGGCGGCAGCCACGGGGGGAGTCGCAGGCACCGCGGGGGTTACCCGGGCGGCGGCGCTCGGGGTAACCGCAGGGGCAGCCGCGGATACCACCGGCGTAACTATGGACGGCGTAACCAGGGCCGGCGCAACCACGGCAGGTCTCGTTTGAGCGGCGGTGGTCAAGGCTGTGGGGGCGAGCGCGGCGGCAGTGGCCGCGGTAACGCTCGTAGGTACGGTCGCGGCAGTGGCAGCAGTGACGCTCGTAGGCAGTGCGGTGGCAGTAGTCGCGGTGACGCTCACAGGTACGGAGGTGGAAGTGAGCGCCGCGCTGGTTGTGGGTGCGGTCGCGGCAGTGACCGCGGTGATACTCGCGGGCAGCGCGGCGGCAGTAGTCGCGGTAACGCTCGCGGGTACGGTCGCGGTAGTGGCTGCGGTGACACTCGCGGGTACGATCGCGGGTACGGTGGGAGAAGCGAACTCAGCGCTGCCCGTGGATCCGCTGCCGGGCGCGAGGGCAGGCGCGCCGAGCACCCCACCGGAGCTATTGGTAATTTGATTCGTCGCGGTCACCTGTCCGGTGGCCGGATCAATGGTTATCGCCACCCAGGTGTTACCCACTTGTCCGGCAGTGGGAGTCAGGCTGGTCACCAAGGTGCCGCCGGTCACGGTGCTGCCGCCGCCCGAGGTGGACACCACCGTGCCGCCGTTGATTACGCTCATCGACACCCCGGAGGCGGTGGACAGGTTCGTGCCGCTCGTAGATGGGTTGCCGAAATTATACACGTAGGCCTGATAAAGCCCGCCCGTATTGAACTGCTGGACCGTGATGACTTCGCTGCCGCTGGAGCCGGTATCATCCACATGCAGGAGGGCATAAGGCTGAGTCGTCAAGCTGCCCTTACTGCCGTAATATACGTGGAAAGTGCTGCCGGCCGAGGGCCCCGTCAGATGGAGGTCCAAATCTACGCCCCCCGCACCCCACGAGGTGAGGATATTAAAAACCGGGATAGCCATCCCGGCAACCGGAATGGGCGCGATGGGGGTGGGAGTCTGGGTCTGCGTTTGCGGCGCCGCCGCCGCCGGCGCCACCGTCGGCGGCACGGTGACCGTGTTCAGGATAGCCAGGGTCGTGTTTCCGGTGCCGGCGACCAGCCCCAGGGTAGTGCTGGCCGGCACCGAGGAAGAGCTGCCCGAGCTGAGGGTATTCACCATGGGTCCGGGGTCGCCCCCCCCGGCCCCGCCGCCGGCCCCGCCGTCGCTGCTATTGCGTTTGCCCAGCAGGCCTCCGGCCATCTGCTGCATGAACATCGTCTGGTCTTCGGCAGAAATGGGCATGGGCAGGGTGGGCGGCAGATTGCGGTGGACCGTGGTGCTCTGCATTTCGTTCAGCATGACAAAGGAGCCGGGGGTAAACCATCCTCCGCCCCCGGTGCCATAGGCAATCTTTTGGGCGCGGGTAAGGGAAGACGTCACCTCGGGAAATACATTACCCACCTGGGTCTTGCCCTTAAAATTCAGGATGGCCGTGTTGTTGGGATAGAGCCGTACTCCGAAGTCCGTACCCCGCACGCCGGTGATGGCGGTATGGGTCTTGATGAGAAAGTCCGGTTCCTTCACCTTAAAAATCTGGCTGACCACTACGTGGGCCAGGCCCTGGAAGAGTTCGAGAACGGCGTGGCGCTTCCCCTGGGCCGGTTCAACCTGATAATCTTCGATGGCCAGGCGGCTTTCCGGGGATATGGTGACGACGCTATTGTCGATGAAGGTAATCTGGGCCTTGGAAAGAGACTTGCTGCGCAAGACGTCGCCGGTGTCCACCGGGTCGCCGACCTTCACCGGATTGGCGGGCAGCTTGCCGCCTTTCAAGAGGTCCACCCGGCCTTCCGTCTGAGTGATGTGTCCCACCACCGCGGCCGGGGTTTGCAGGGGGTAACCCAGACTCAAAGCCATCACCAGGATAATCGTAGCCAAAACACCTTGAGGTCTCATATGGCTTCTCCCTCCCACGGATGATATGACTGCATGAATGCAGGCTTTTGCCAATAGAACCTGCAGCCCGCTCTTGGAGGTCTAGGAATTTTCCCGGGATCAATGGCCGTAGCCGGCGGGACAGATTACCTGCTATTAGAATATTCCATTTCAGGTTATCATACTTAATACCTGAATGTAAATAATTAATCCGGCTCTTAATCCTTGTTATTAACTAATTTAAATTTACTAGCCTTGGCAAGCCGGGCCCAAAGCCCTGGGGTAGCGTTTGCAATGGGGCTTCCCCAGGGGTTTGCCCATGATGGGGCTGAAGGGAAGCATAAAGCGATGATCAGGAACCAAGGCCGCGTCTCGGTGGATTTTCGCCCGGCCTTTAGGAATCGCGCCTGGATCCGCTGGGTCCGGATACGGCTTCTCTTTGAAAAGACCTTGTCAAGCCCCGCTGATTTTGTTATAAAAATATGATTTGAAAAAACTACTCACGCGCCGTTAGGGCGGGCTGGTGCCGATCATTGAGGTCGGTGGCCCCGCCGGCACCGGCGCGGCGGACCAACCAGGAGGAAGTTGTATGTCGTACGTCACCATGAAGGAACTGCTGGAGGCCGGGGTTCACTTCGGCCACCAGACCCGCCGCTGGAATCCCAAGATGGGACCTTACATCTTCGGGGCCAGAAATGGCATCCACATCATCGACCTGCAAAAGACGGTGCAGTTTTTCAAGGTCGCTTATAACTACGTCATCGAAACCGTGGCCAACGGCGGGGTCGTCATGTTCGTAGGCACCAAGAAGCAGGCCCAGGACGCCATCCGCGAAGAGGCCCAGCGTTGCGGCATGTTCTATGTCAATCACCGCTGGCTGGGGGGCATGCTCACCAACTACCAGACCATCAGCCGTTCCATTGCCCGCCTCAAGGAATTTGAGGCCATGAAGGAAGACGGCACCCTGAAGCGCTTCCCCAAGAAAGAAGTCCTGATGATGGAAAAGAAGGCCGCCAAACTGGAGCGCTCCCTGGGCGGCATCAAGAATATGGGCCGACTGCCCGACATCGTTTACGTGGTGGACCCCCGGAAGGAAGACATCGCGGTGGCGGAAGGCCGCAAGATGCAGATCCCGCTCTTAGCCATAGTGGACAGTAACTGCGATCCCACCGAGATCGACTATCCCATCCCGGGCAATGACGATGCGATTCGCGCCATTCGCCTCCTCACCTCCCGGGTGGCCGATGCGGTGCTGGAAGGCAAGAAGCTGGCCGAAGAACGGCTCCAGGCCATAACCGACAAGGAGATGGCCGACGCGGAGGCCGAGATGGCCCCGGCGGCGGAAGCCCCGGCGCCCGAAGTCGAAACCGCGCCGGAAGTCGAAGGCTAAACGGTATTCCGAAT
This sequence comes from Desulfobaccales bacterium, assembly GCA_041650575.1. Classification (GTDB taxonomy): domain Bacteria; phylum Desulfobacterota; class Desulfobaccia; order Desulfobaccales; family 0-14-0-80-60-11; genus 0-14-0-80-60-11. The sequence goes on along the minus strand of JBAZKX010000282.1, from coordinate 159 downwards.
CATTCACAGATCTAAGGATTCCTTAGTCGGCTTGAGACGAAGATTGTCGTAGGGGCAGTGCGCCAACCGCCCCTGCCTGGCCTCTAGAGAGGCACGCGCCGCAATTCTGACGCGGCTGCCAGGTTCTTTGTCGTCCGGGGCCGGCGGAACATATTTCAT
>JBAZKX010000281.1:0-4117 GCA_041650575.1 Desulfobaccales bacterium | reverse complement strand
AGGCACAGGGCCGCCCGGGAGAGGGGTTGGTTGAAGGGGTCGTCTGCACCGCGGCCGTTGTCCTCAATATTGGGCCGGAGGCCGACGTTGTAGATGCCCTGGTCGCCGAAGGCGAAGAAGCCGGGCTGGGCCACAATCCGGTCATCCCAGGGGGTGTTGGGGTTATCAAAGGTGGCGAAATTGCGGGGCTCCACTTCCACGACGTCCTGGGCCGTTTCCGCCACTTCCTCCGCCAGGATCAGACCCCCCACCGCAGCGATGGGGCCGGGGGGCTCGGGCGCCGGAGCGGTGCCCGCCACTCCGGTGAGCTCGGTGCCGTATGCTCCGGTGGGCTCAGGAACCGTTGGGGGAGTGGGAAACTCGATCTCGGCATCGATCTTGATCAACCCGTGGGAGATGTTGATGCTGTGGTCCGTCTGCTCGGGGCCCAGGTGGCAGAGCATGCACCGGGCGGTCCGGGCGAAGGGGTTGGAGCCGAGCGCCACAGGGGTGCCATTGTGATTTACGATCGGATTTCTGGGCGAGCCCGCTGGCAGCGCCGCGGTCAGGTTGCCGCCTGCGAAGACATCGAACCCGAAGAGCTCATCCGGGCCGAAGCCTTCAACCAGGGTAAGCGTCCCGGTGGGAGAGCCGGTCACCAGGCCGCGTATCAGGGTCGGAAACAGCACCGCTTGCTCCCCGGGCTGCCCGATGCCGTTGGCGGCCAGCGGGTTGGCGTCCATGAACCGGTCAAAAGGCGTGTCATCGGGGATGGTAAGGGACTCGTAGGCCTGCACCGAGAGTCCGAAGAAGAGGCTGAAGTTGGCTTGCATTTGGCTGAACTGGTTAGTGTTGGCCGGAGCAGCCGCATTGGCGGCAACGGTGAGGGAATATCCGTCAAACGGGTCCGTCGGATCAGGAGCCCCGTTGAGATGCTGGGCGTTGTTGTTCCAGAGGTCGCGTCTGAAGGCCAACTGGATGAGTTGGTTGTACGTGAGGCGGATACCCGGCCTGCCAGAAGCTAAACTCTGGTTGGAATAAGGACCCAGCACGCTGTCTGTGGTGCTCACGAGCTGGTTGGCCAGGGGGGTGACACCGGGCTGGAGCAATTTCTTGCCGATCTTGGGCCAGTTGCGGCCATCGAAGGACATCTCGAAGTTGCTCAGGGGCGGGCCCACAGCCTGGGACGCCAGACTGGAAAACTTGGCTCGCACCGGCTGGTCGGCGCCTTGAACCTCCGGGTCGTTCTTGATCATGCCGTTGGTGGCGCCAACGAGCGTGCCGCCCTGGCTAATGAATACGTGGGCTTGCGGGTCCGCGAAGCCAAAGACGCTGCCGCCGTTAAACTCGAAGCGGGCCCGGCCGTCCCAGAAGTTGTCGAAGTTGAAGGCCGCGCCGTGAAAGGTGGGGGTATGGCGAGGCTCTACTCTTCTAAAGCCTTCGTTGACACCGACCGGGTCAGCCGCCACGTTGCCGATATCCGGCAGCAAGGGCCTGACTCCGTTCACCGCAGGACCGAAGGAAGCATTACCGATGGGAGGTATGTCAACGAACTGCTTAAACCGGCTGACACCCATGGAGGACATGACATCGTTAGGTGTTCCGGGAGTATCCTGGGCCGCATTGTGGAAGGGGAAATCGCCGGCCACCACTTCCGAATTAAATACCGTGGTATTAGAAGCGGCTAAGGCTTCAAGTTGGGCATTATTTCCCAAGGGGCCCATGGTATTGGGGTTGCGCTGGTTCTTGTTCCGGTTATCGACCCCGGCATGGAAGTGGCAGGAGCCGCAGGCCTGGACAGCGTCGCTCCCCACCTGCATATCCCAGAACAGGGCCTTGCCCAGGATCTCGGCCGCCGGCCGGCCGATGAGGGGAATCAGCGATGGCGGAACCCCGGCGGTATCGGTGGCGGGCCGGAAGAAATCCTCCTCATTCACCGGGATTTCGAGCTCGGTCACCTCTTCAAGCGTTCCGCCCTCTAGTTCGTTAAGGACTCCATTTTGGACGGCCGGTACCGCCACAATGGTCCCGTTAGGGGGAATATTCGCATTACCTGTCGGATTGCTGACTACCAGGTTATTGGCGCCATCCACCACCAGTTCCCCAATGATGGTGCGCAGTTCGGTGGGGACGTTGAAGGCGTCCGTCGCCACGACTTGGGTGGGATCGAACAGGGGTCCCGGATTGTCCCAACTGACTTCGCCGTCCGAGACCCTCAGGCGCAGAGGCTGGCCCGTCAGGAAGTTATAGTCCAGGGACCAGACCTTCAAGGGAGGCATGGTGACGCCGAAGCCAGGACGGCGGACGATGGTCGAATTAACTGGAACACCGCGTGGAATGCCATCGATCACTTGGCGACTGCCGGTCAAGGGAACCGTATAAGGGTTCCTGAGCATCTGAATGAGCTCTTTCCACAGGGGAGCTTGCTTCAGAGAAGCCGGTCCCGTTTCAACTTCGACTTCCACGGGCAGTTCCATGGGTTGGGTAGGCGTTGGTAATACGCTGCCATTTTGAGCCATGGCAGGCAACGGCGTCAATCCGAACCCTGAAGCCAGGGCTACGGAAAGGGCCAGCGCCATGGCTCTCCTAAAAGATGGTCTTAGTTGCATAGATCTCTCCTTCCAAATGCACGGCTGGCCGCCGCAGAAAGGTGTCCTCGGATGAATGGCTAACCCTCACTATAGCCGCTCCTTAATAATCCTTAGTTGGATCTCACCTCCTCTCAGAAATGCGGAATAAAGCGTAAAGTTTTATGGTCTTGTGCAGTTTGAATATAGCCACGTCATTTGTATGAAAAAAGAGGTAAAATAACCCATTTTTCATGTAAACAAATGGTCAGTTTAGGCAAAAATGACTATGGTTAAATTTACTAGGTCAATGATGCAGAGTTGGGGGAGGACAGACAGGAAGGTGTCTTAAAGAGGGATCATTCGGTTAAGGAAGCAATACCTTTTTTAAGCGCATACCGCATCAGTTCGGTCCTGCTTCTGATATGTAATTTATTCTTAATATTATTGAGGTGGATACGCACCGTCTGTTCGCTGATAAGCATTAATTTTGCGATTTCGTTATTTGACTCCCCTTCCGCAACATATTTCAATAACTGTCTTTCCCGGGGAGTAAGGCGGGTGGGATGACCAGATGTACGCCCCTGCGCAAAACGTTCCATCATCAGTGGGGTTAAAAGACTCGAGATATACAGCCTGCCATCACGTATCGTGTCTACCGCGATGAGCAAATCCTTAAAGGCGTTTTCTTTCAGCAAATAACCATCCACCCTGGCTGCCATGGCCTGGGCCAGGTGATCTTTGGTTTTGTACATGGTGAGCAGCAGGACCTTAATTCCGGGGTAGGCCTGTTTGATCTCCACTGCAGCTTCCAGGCCTGACAGGTGGGGCAGGCCAATATCCAGAATAACCATGTGCGGATTTACCTTAGCGATGGATTCCAATAGTTCAAGACCATCACCTACCTCGCCCACGACCTCTAGGCCCGGGATTTCCGTAAGGCTTTGCTTGATCAAATCCCGAAAAATGATATGGTCCTCAGCCAGCATGATGCGATACGGTTCCATAACTTAGTCATCCTTGTCCAGAGGTTCTATGCCAGAAGTTCTATGAATGGTAAAAATAATTTTAGTGCCGGCGCCGGGCTTGCTCCAAATCTCCAGAGACCCTCCTGAAAACTGGGCGCGTTCTTCCATGGCAGCCAACCCAATCCCCTTTTGTTTACCCTGTCGGCTATAGACCTCGCTCATATCAAAGCCCCGGCCATTATCCTCCACGGTAAAAGCAACGGAGCCATCCTGTTTTTGAACGTTAACAGTTATTTGCGAGGCCTGGGCATGGCGCCCGATATTGGCCAGAGATTCCTGGAAAATTCGATAAATATTGACCTGGGCCAGGGGCGAAAAAGAACCGTTGAGTTCGTCTATCTCTGTCCGGGACCAGCGGATATCATAGTGCTTGGAAAAATCTTCGATGAGGCTGTTGATGGCCGCGGCAAAACCTAATTCCTCCAGGACCCCGGGGCTTAAATCCCAGGATAGCCTTCGGACTTCTTCGATAACACCGTCAAGATAATGAAGCAATGATTGGAGGTCGCTCCGCAAGCCTTTTTCCCCTTCCACCAGTCTGGC
>JBAZKX010000280.1:0-4123 GCA_041650575.1 Desulfobaccales bacterium | reverse complement strand
TGTCGAAATGCTGGGCTTGCTGTTCGTACTCCGCCCCCACTTCGCCCCCGCCGGAGATGAACAAGACCCGCACCTCGGGGTCCCGGACGCATTGCTGGCCGAAGGCCCGGTTATCCAGGCCCACCACTGCGGTGAAGGGGTCCAGGCCGGCCATAATCTCCTGGAAGAGGAGGGCGGTGCGGGGGGTTTGCGAAGAGAAACTGAACCGGAAGCGGTTGCCCCCCAGGATAGCGGCGCCGCCCACCCGGGCCACCATGACCGGCGGGGCGTCATAGGGCAGGATGGCGGCCACCGTGCCGTACGGCGCCTTGCCTTCGACCTCGGGGACGTCCAGTTCCATGGTGCGCAGATAATCCACCGCCATGGACAATTCCATGGCCGCGGCGCGGCACGGAGTGCCGATATCCTCCCCTTCCGCCTCGATCAGCTCGTCCCGGCGCCTTTCCAGACGCCGGGCCAGTTCCTCCAACAATTGCAGGCGCTCTTGCATGGATAAAGTCATTTCGACATTTCGCCTTTCTCTTTTACAGGTCGTGGGGTTCGGGCGTTTCGGCCTCGGGGAGCCGTTTCTGCAGCCAGACCACGTCCACGTCCTGCCCGAACTTGCGGCATACCCGGGCCAGGCGGCCGCATTCCTTAAAGCCATTTTTCAGATGGAATCCCAGGCTCTCATGGTTGCGGGAAGAGACGCTGGCCAGGAGCGAATCGATCCCCAGCTTTCCGGCCTGTTCCGCAAAGAATTCCAACATCGCGGTCCCCAAGCCTTGCCGGGTATGCTCCGGCATAATGAAGTAGGCAACTTCGGCGGTCCTTTGGAACGTTGCCGCGGGATGGAAGGGCCTCAGAAAGCCGAAACCCACCACCTCGGCGCCGGCTTTGACCGCCACCGCGGGATAGCCCCGGGACATTTCCAGGAAACGGTCGAAGAACCGGTATTCCACCGGCTGCTCGGGATAGGCGGAGTAGCTATTTTGAACGTGGTAGTTGAAGATATCGATGACAGCCTGGCGGTGGCTCTCGGACATGGTCTCAAAGATGTAGTCCATCAGGTCGCACTCCCTAAGCTGGCCCGGGTCGCGGGGCTCATGGCGCTTGTCGTCTTCATGTCAGATTATCACAAATTTCCGGCCTCGGGGTTCCAAAGTTGGGGAGAATTTGGGGACTTCTCTCCGACAGCGCTGGGTCCCTGAGGCGGCCTCATGTGAAAAATAGTATTTTCTCCTTGACATGACGGCCGGGGGCCATATAATCGTAGGCGGATAGGGAATCCCCTTTCTTTTTTGGGGAAAATTTTATATATAACTAATCAGGTCTAGTTTTTTCAGCGCTAGCAGCTTGCCTTACGAGCCGGAAACTCAGGCTCAACCGGATCGCAGGTATGAAACGCTGTACCGACGCGGCTAAAGCAAATTTTCAAGAAGCATAAATCGGAGGAAAAATGGCAGAAGAGGCCGTGAAAGAAATCAAGGTGGACAGGAAGCACCGCAAAATCGGGAATATCGCCCCCGAGCTGGCGGACCGCTGCTATACCTGTGGCACCTGCGCGGGAGGCTGTCCGGCTACCGGACTGGTTCCCGGCTGGGACTCCCGGAAGGCCATCCGGGCCATCGTGTTTGGGATGGAGCAGGAGGTCATTGATTCCAAGTGGCCCTGGGTTTGCACCCTGTGCGGCCGCTGCCAGTATCAATGCCCCATGGGTATTGAGTTGATGCGGACCTTCCGGGCCTGCCGCACCGCCCGGGATCGTGACAAGGTGCCGGGCCCGATCCACAAAGGCACCATGATGAATCTCGAGCGGGGCAACAACCTCGGGATTCCCCGGGATGACTTCCTCTTTCTCCTGGCTGACATGGGCGTAGAGATGGAGACCGACGAAGACCAGCCCTGCCCCGGTTTCTATGTGCCGGTGGACAAAGAAGGCGCCAACATCATCGTCACCATCAACTCCAAAGAGCCCTTCGGCGAACCGGACGACATGAAATTCTGGTGGCGCATCTTCTACGCCGCCAAGGAAGACTGGACCGTTTCTTCCACCAACTGGGAAGGAGTCAACTGGGGACTGTTCTCCGGCGATGATCCTGCCTGGAAGGAGCAAGTCGGGCGGGTGATCGAGAACGCCCGACGAGTCAAGGCCAAAACCATTTTGTACCCCGAATGAGGGCATGCCTACTATGCAACCCGGGTCGGGTTCAAAAATTGGTTCCCCGAAGTTTTCGAAGAATTCAAAGTAGTCAGCGTCATGGACCTGCTGGAGGAATACATCAAAGAAGGCAGGATCAAGCTGAATACCCACAAGTACCACGAAGCCTACACGGTTCACGATCCCTGCAACTACGTGCGTAAATCGTACATGATCTTTAAAGATAACAACGCTGCGAAGACTCGCTGGATCTCCCAGCAGTGCATCGACCCCAGCCTCTTCCGGGAAATGTGCGACGATCCGCTGAACAACCTGTGCTGCGGCGCGGGCGGCGGCGCCTGGGCCATGCCCTACGACGCCGAGCGCCTGGCCTACGGCAGTATGAAGGCGACCCAGATCAAAGACACTGGCGCCGAGTTGGTTATCGCTCCCTGCCACAACTGCCGTGACCAGATCATGAAGGGTTTGGGCAAGGAACATAAAGAAGGCCGCATGGACATGGGCAACTACCAGGAAACCCTGTACCTCTGGGAACTGGTGGCCAACTGTCTGGAAATCGAGCCCTGGAGTGAAGCAGAACAGGCCAAGGCTAAGGAACTGCGGGACGCCCAGTTCGAGCGGGACGGAATCGAGTTGGAAGAAGAAGAATAAGGACTGTTTAACCTGACTTCACAAGCCCGGTGCGCCTCTGGTTCACCGGGCTTTTTTTTTCGCAAGCTAAGGCGCTCGTCATAAATTCCTTATCAATCCTTGCTTTGGCGGACCCAACATGACGATCGTTCCAGTTTTTGAAACAGCCGCGCTACAATATGATGCCTGGTTTGAGAGGCACCGGCCGGTTTACGAATCCGAGATCATGGCCTTAAAGCGATTCCTGCCCTCCCCGGCCGGTGGCCTGGAGATCGGGGTGGGCACCGGCAGGTTTGCGGTTCCCCTGGGCCTTCAGGTCGGGGTGGAGCCTGCCCCAGCCATGGCCGAGATCGCCCGGCGGCGGGGCATCCTGGTGGTCAGGGCGGTGGCCGAGGCCCTGCCCTTCCCCGACGCTTCTTTCCGCCTGGCAATGCTTGTCGCCACCCTGTGCTTCCTCCGAGACCCGTTCCTGGCCCTCCAGGAGGCGGCGCGTATCCTGAAACCTGGAGGGCGGCTCCTCATCGGCATGATTGATCGAGACAGCCCCTTGGGCCGGCGTTATGAAGCGCAGAAGCTTGAGAGCGCTTTCTACCGGCAGGCCCGTTTCTATCCGGTCAGCCAGGTGCTGGATTGGCTGGCGCAACTGCCCTTTCGGGATCTGCACAACTGCCAAACCCTGTTCAAAGATTTGGGCGACATTACCACCCTCGAACCCGTGAAACCCGGCCACGGAGCCGGAGGGTTCGCGGTCCTCGCGGCTGATAGGGCCTGAGAGATTGCATGTGCGCAGATCGGACTTAACATTCTAGGCGAGGAGGACAACCATGAAGAAATCCATCGGCCCGAGAACCATGGCTTTCCCCACCCCGGTTTGGGTGGTGGGGACCTATGACGCCGACGGCAAGCCTAACGCCATGACCGCGGCGTGGGCTTCCATCTGCTGCTCCAAGCCCCCCTGCGTCGGCGTTTCCCTGCGCAAAGCCACCTACACTTACGGCAATCTCGTGGCGCGCCAGGCCTTTACCATCAGCGTGCCTTCCGAGGCCCACGTGCGCGAGGCCGACTATCTCGGCATGGCCAGCGGTAAGGACGTGAACAAGTTCGCGGCCGCCCGCCTCACCCCCACGGCCGGGAAAATGGTGGATGCCCCTTACGTCGAGGAATTTCCCCTGGTCCTGGAGTGCAAGCTGCTCCACACCCTGGAGATCGGTCTCCACACCCTGTTCATCGGGGAAATCCTGGACGTCAAGGCCGATGAGGCCGTCTTGGGGGACAAAGGCTTCCCGGATATCGAAAAGGCCCGGCCCATCATCTTCGGCCCCGAGATCCGCACCTACCACGGCATCGGCAAAT
>JBAZKX010000279.1:0-4149 GCA_041650575.1 Desulfobaccales bacterium | reverse complement strand
CCGAAATTGAAGCACAGATGCTGGTAATTGTTGACGATATCCAGGATGCGCCCCTGGCCGTCATAGACCCGGGCCGCGCCGTTGGGGCGATAGCACTCCGCGGTGATGCGGGTATTCCAGTCGTGGTAGGGGCTGGCGCTGGGCTCCACCTCGATCTTCTCAATCCAGGGATTTTCCCGGGGAGGCTGATAAAAGTGGCCGTGGATGATTACATAGCCCTTGGCCGAAATTTTTGCCGGTAACCCATCCATATCTGCTCCCTACCTGAAAGGTCGTCCCCGCCATTGCCGCGTTTTTTCCCGCGAGGAGGCCGAAAAGTCCACTGGCAAAAAGTTGAATTTCCGTCATAATAATGCGGGGGCGTCAGGGAGTCAATCACCGCTTGCAGGAGTTGCCCGAGAAAACCTCGACTTGCCGAGCCCTTAAATCGCCTTTTTCTGCCACGAGAAAGCGCGTAAGGGTTGACAAGATATCAAAACGCTGTAAAATTGAATGGCTAAAGTTCGTATTTTGGAGGCCACCGTGTACGCCATTATTCAAACCGGCGGGAAACAATACCGCATCGCCCCCGGAGATGTGCTCCGGGTGGAGCGCCTTCCGGGCGAGCGCGGCGATGAAGTGATTCTGGATCAGGTGCTGCTGGTGACCGACGGCGAGACCGTCCAGGTCGGCCAGCCCCTGGTGCCCAACGCCACCGTGCGCACCCAGATCGTGCGCCAGGGCAAAGGCAAGAAGGTCCTGGTGTATAAAAAGAAGCGCCGGAAGAATTATCGGCGCAAACAGGGCCACCGCCAGATGTTCACCGCCTTGCAAGTTAACGAAATTATTTTATAATTAAGCCAGATTCAGGACACTCGGCCACCGCTTGCCCCAGGGCACGGCGGGACCGGGTGACGCAGGAGAGCAACCATGGCACATAAAAAAGCTGGCGGCAGCTCACGCAACGGCCGGGATAGCGCCGGCAAACGCCGGGGCGTCAAAAGATTTGCCGGCCAGGCCGTAAAGGCGGGCACCATTCTCGTACGGCAGGTGGGCACCCGCATCCACCCGGGCACCAACGTCGGTATGGGCCGCGATTTCACCCTGTTCACCAAGATCGACGGCGTGGTGAAATTCGAGGCCTTCGGCAAAGATCGCAAGCGGGTCAGCGTTTATCCACCCAGTTGAAGTCTTTTCCCGACGAAGTCGATATCACCGTCCGGGCCGGCAACGGCGGCCCGGGCTCTGTCAGCTTCCTCCGGGCCCGCTTCCAGCCCCGGGGCCGACCCGACGGCGGTGACGGCGGCGCCGGCGGCGATGTCATCCTCGAAGTCTCCCCCAACCTGCGCACCTTAAGCCACTTCCGCGGCCGCCGCGTCTTCGCGGCCGAAAACGGCCGCCGGGGTCAGAGCCAGGACCGCCACGGCAAGAACGGCGCCTCTCTCACCATCCCCGTGCCCCTGGGTACCCGGGTCTTCGACAACGACACCGGCAGGCTCTTAAAAGACCTCATGACCCCGGGCGAGCGCTTCGTCCTGGCCAAAGGCGGCCGGGGCGGCAAAGGCAACGCCCACTTCACCTCCTCCCGGATGCGTTCCCCCCGCTTTTCCCAACCCGGCGAACCGGGCCGGGAACGCCTGATTCACCTGGAGCTCCAGATCCTGGCCGACGTCGGCCTCATGGGGGCCCCCAACGCCGGCAAAACCACCCTGCTCAAGGCCATGACCGCCTCCCGGGCCCGGGTCGGCGCCTTTCCCTTCACCACCTTGACCCCGCAATTGGGCGTCATGGGCCCGGAAGCCGGACGCGAGCCCCTGATCCTGGCCGAAATCCCCGGCCTCATCCCCGGAGCCCACCTGGGCAAAGGCCTGGGCCACCGCTTCCTGCGGCACCTGACGCGCACCCGGCTGCTTATCCAGGTCATCGATCTCAGCCAGGTCGATCCGGCCGACCCCCTGGCGCCCCTTAACATGCTGGAAGAAGAAATGCGCCTCTTCGACCCCTCTTTGCTGGACAAACCCCGTCTGGTGGCGTTAAATAAGATGGATATCTTGGCGCCGGACTTTCCCCGCGCCCGGGTCGTCCGGGCCTATGAAGAGGCCGGCTGGCGGGTGTTTACCGTGTCCGCCGCCATCGGCGAGGGCCTGGCCCCCTTGCGGGAGGCCATCTGGACGGAATTTACGGTAACGCCTGAGGCAATCTAATTATTGATCACCAAGGTTGCGCCACGAAACACCAGGCACTACGGCCATGGAATCCCTACGACAGCAATACCTGACTAAAGCCAAACGCATCGTTCTCAAACTGGGGAGCGCGGTCCTCACCGCGCCCGACGGCCTCAACCTGCCCCTCATCCAGCGCCTGGTGGGCGAGATCGGCCGTCTGATCTCCGGGGAGCGGGAATTCATCCTGGTCTCCTCCGGGGCCATCGCCGCGGGCTGCCGCAAGCTGGGGCTCACCTCCCGCCCCACCGGCATCCCCCAGGCCCAGGCCGTGGCCGCGGCCGGGCAAAGCGCCCTGATCCTCACCTACGAAGAGGCCTTTGCCGAATTCGGCCTCAAGGTGGCCCAAATCCTCCTTACCCATGACGACCTCGAGTCCCGCCACCGCTTTCTGAACGCCCGGAACACCCTTTTTACCCTGCTTCAGTGGCGGGTGGTGCCCATCATCAACGAAAACGACACCGTGGTCACCGATGAGCTCAAGTTCGGAGACAACGACAACCTGGCCGCCTTGATCTGCAACCTGGTGGGGGCCGACCTCCTCATCCTCCTCACCGACATCGAGGGCCTCTTCGATAAAGACCCCCGGGAATACCCCGGCGCCCGCCTCCTGCACCTGGTGGAAACCATCGACGCCGGCGTGGAGAAGGCCGCGGGCAAAAAGGCCGGCGCCCTGGGCCGGGGCGGCATGATGACCAAGGTGCAGGCCGCCAAAAAGGCCGGGGCCGCGGGGCTCCCCACCCTCATCGCCAACGGCCTCACCCCGGGCATCCTGGGCCGGATCTTCGCGGCCGACGAAGTGGGCACCCTGTTTCTGCCCCAGGCCCAGAAACTCACCAGCCGCCAGTACTGGCTGGCCTACAACGTCACCCCCAAGGGCGCCATCCTGGTGGATTACGGGGCCCGGGAGGCCCTGGTCCAGCGCCATAAGAGCCTGCTGCCCGCCGGCATCCTCGAAGTCTTCGGGGGCTTCGGCAAGGGCGCCGCGGTGCACCTCATGGACCCGGACGGCAAGCCCTTCGCGGTGGGCCTCACCAATTACACGGCGAGGGAAATCGGCCGCATCAAGGGCCGCCAATCCCAGGAAATCGCCCAGGCACTGGGCGGCCCCCGGGACTACGACGAAGTCATCCACCGGGATAATCTGGTAATTTTTCCGGAGGTGTGAGAGAATCCGGAGGATTTGGGGGAGAGGACAAAGGGCCCTTATACTTACAAAAAGCTCCCCCAAGCCCGCACTCCTAACCCCTTAAGAATTGGTGGCACAGGCGTCCCGCCTGTGCAGGGCGCACCCAGCATAACTGAAATAACTCGAGAGGCATCCAATTGGACTTCGACGACGCCGTAGTCTTAGAAACCTTTTCCAACCGCATCGAGGCCGAGATGGCCGCGGGGCTGTTGGAGTCCGAAGGCGTTGAGGCCGTGGTCATGGCCGATGACGCCGGCGGGGCCTATCCCATGCTTCAATTCGTCCGGGGGGTGCGCCTCCTGGTGGCCCAAGAGGACGAGGCCCGGGCCAGAGAAATCCTGGCCGCCATGGAAGAACCGCTTAGTCCCGACAGCCAGACTTGAGCCCCCTCCTCTTTTCAGAAAATTCATCATTACCCATAAGATAGTTGCTTGGTGGCACAGGCTTTCTAGCCTGTGCGGGATTTTCGGCACAGCCTGGAAAGGCTGTGCCACCAAACCTTTTCTATTAGCGGGAAGAAGGTACCCAGCGCCCCGCCACGGGGCCGGGTCTAACCGGGGCTGAGCCGCTCGCCTGGGATCGGGACGGGTGGCGCGGCGGGGACGCATCCTGCGTTTTTTGGGCCGGGGTATATCCGGGCCTCAGGCAGGAAGGCCTCAAGCTCATGCAGGCGGCTGGCGTCGGTGGGATGGGTGGACATGAACTGGGGCATTTTGCCGCCCTTATCCTTGACCATCATGCGTTTCCAGAAGTCCAGGG
>JBAZKX010000278.1:0-4162 GCA_041650575.1 Desulfobaccales bacterium | reverse complement strand
AAGCCGAAACCATGAAACGCACCGAAACCATGCTGCTGAACGTGGGGCCGTCCCACCCCAGCACCCACGGGGTCCTTCGGGTCCTGGTGGAGCTGGACGGCGAGCTCATCAACAGCGCCGACCCGGACATCGGTTACCTCCACCGCGGCATCGAAAAGATGTGCGAATACCGCACCTACCACCGGTGCCTGCCCCTGATGAACCGGGTGGACTACCTGGCCGGGGAAGTGAACAACTTCGGTTTCTGCCTGGCGGTGGAAAAGCTCCTGGGCGTCGAAGTCCCCAAGCGGGCCCAGTATATCCGGGTAATGATCGCGGAGCTGACCCGGATCGCCTCGCACCTCTTCTGGCTGGGCACCCACGGCCACGACCTGGGAGCCATGACTCCCCTGTTTTACGCCTTTCGGGAGCGGGAAAAGATCATGGACCTGTGCGAGCTGGCCTCCGGGGCCCGGATGTTCCCGCTCTATTTCCGCATCGGCGGCCTGGCTGCCGACCTGCCCGACGGCTTCATCCCCGCGGCCTGGGAATTCGTCAAGTCCTTCGACAAGAACTGGCAGGACTATGACAACCTCCTGACCCAGAACATCATCTGGAAGGAACGCACCATCGGGGTGGGCACCATGAGCGCCGACGACGCCCTGGATTGGGGCTGGTCCGGCCCCATGGCCCGGGGCTCCGGCATCGATTGGGACCTGCGACGCGACAACCCCTATTCCAGCTACGACGAATTCGACTTTGACGTGCCCCTGGGCACCGGCGCAGGCGATACCTATTCCCGGTACCTGGTGCGGATGCAGGAGATGCTCCAGAGCAACCGCATCGTCAAGCAGGCCCTGGAAAAGATCGCCCAAACCGAGCCGGGGGACATTAAGTGCGCCGACCCGCGGGTGTCTCTGCCGCCCAAGGAGAAGGTCTATAGCGACATCGCCAGCCTGATCAACCACTTCAAGCTGATCCAGGAAGGCATCACTCCGCCCAAAGGCGAAGTTTACCAAGCCATCGAGGCCCCCAAGGGCGAGATGGGGTTCTATATCGTCAGCGACGGCGGACCCCAGGCCTTCCGGTTGAAGATCAGGACGCCGTCTTTCGTGGTGCTGGGCTCCCTGGACAAGCTAGCCCGGGGGCGCTTGCTGGCGGATTTGATCGCGCTCATCGGCACCATGGACATCGTGCTGGCGGACGTGGATAGATAGTGGTAGGGCGGGCGTCCTCGCCCGCCGGCATAGTCGAACTTATTCTGGTGGCCTACGATGTCTCGAAATCTAGCGCTGATAGGATTAATGCTGGTCTTGGTCATCGCCTGGAGCCCGGCGCCCCAGGGGCCGGCTACCCAGACCTTTACCGGCAAAATCACCGAGATCGCCAAGGGCACCGAACTGGGTCTCAATAAAAGTGGAAGTTTCTATACCATACTCCTGGAGGAATACCCCAATATCCATTTCCACGTATCCCCTCAGGATGCGGTGGCCTTCGGGGTGGTCGAGCCTGGGGGGACGATGGTACTGACTCCCAAACATATTAAGGGCCTGGGGTGGAAGGTGAAGTTGACCTGTGACGGCGAGAAGGCCGGATCGCTCAAAGCCCCTGTCTATAAGGTAAAGAATTTGGAGAGGCTGGCCGACTAAGGCCAGGCGACTAAAGGCGGGCCCGGCCCGCCGAAAAATAAAAGGGTGGGCCTGCCACCTTCATGAAGCTGAAAGCTGACGGCTGACAGCAAAAAGCTCAGAGGCAGTTAACATAGGATCTACTTATGGTTAATTTGACCATCGACGGCCGAGCCATCCAGGCGGAACCGGGTAAGACCATCCTGGAAGTGGCCAAAGAGAACGGGATCTACATCCCCTTCCTCTGCTATCACCCGGCGTTGAAACCCATCGGCTCCTGCCGCATCTGCGTGGTGGAGATCAAGCCCGGGCCGCCTCGGCCCCTGCCGGCTTGCGCCACCACCGTGAATGAAGGCATGGAGGTGGTGACCAACTCCCCCAAGCTGAACACCCTGCGCCTGGAGCTGATGAAGCTGGTTCTCATCAACCACGCGCTGGAGTGCCCCATCTGCGCCAAAGGCGGGGAGTGCGAGCTCCAGGATCTGACCCACGCCTTGGCCGTGCCCACGGTGGACCTGGACGCGGTGAAGCTGCCGCCCAATCCGGACTACGTCTCCGACCTGGTGGAGCGCCATCCGGACCGCTGCGTCACTTGCGGCCGCTGCGTGCGCATTTGCAGGGACCGGGTGGGGGCCATGGCCATCAACTTCACCCTGCGGGGCTACTTCACCGAACTGGCAAGCGGCGCCCAGCCTTTGGATTGCGAATTCTGCGGCTCGTGCATCGACATTTGCCCGGTGGGGGCCCTGATCAACAAGCAATTCAAATACCGGGCCCGGGCCTGGGAAGTGGAAAAGACCGAAATCGCCTGCCCCTTCTGCGGCGGCGGCTGCACCTACCAGGTGCATACCAAAGACGGCCGCATCATGCGGGTGCTGAACGAAGACAGCGTGCTGCTCTGCGGCCGGGGCCGATTCGGCTGGCCGGTGGTGGAAGCGCCGGATCGCCTCAAGACCCCGCTCATTCAGGAGAAGGGCAATTTCCGGGAAGCCACCTGGGATGAGGCCCTGGATCTGGTAGCCGCCAAGCTGAAGGAGACGGTTGCGGCTGGCGGCGCCAAGGCGGTGTACGGCGTAGGTTCCCCCCGGGCCACCAACGAAGCCAATTACGCCTTCCAGAAATTCTTCCGTCAGGGCTTGGGCACCAACCAATTAGACAACCCGGGCCGGTATAACTATATTCGAGCCCTCAACGGCATTGCGGAGGTCTTCGGCCCGGCCAAGATAGAGGGCGTAGAGCCCAGCCGAGCCTTGCCGCAGGCTTACCACTCACCCTTGGCGGCCAAAGAAGAGGCGCTGGGCGGCGGCTTCCCCTTTGTGCTGGGGAAACTGGACGATCTGGCCAAGGCCGACCTGGTCCTGGTGGTGGGCATGGACGTCACCCCGGAGCTGCCGCCCCTGGGCTGGAAGCTCATGGAAGCCAAAGAGAAGCCGAACTTCCGGCTGGTGGTGGCCAATCCCCGCAAAACCAAGTTCGACCGCTACGCCGGCCTGTCCCTCAGGTACAAGCCCGGCAGCGAACGGGTGCTCATCGGCGGCCTGATCAAGTTTTTCCTGGCGGACCACCCCGATTGGACGCCGGCTTTCAACGCCAGCGGGCTGGATGACCTGAAAGAGAGCGTCAAAAAGCTCACCCCCAAGGATATCGCGGCCAAGACCGGGGTCGAGGAAAGCGTTCTCAAAGAGACCGTGGCCCTGCTGGCTGCGGCCCAGGCCCCGGCGATCCTGTTCGGGACCGAATTGCTGGCCCAGGACAAGGGCCAGGCCAATGCGGTGGCCCTGGCGGATCTCTTCCTCCTGGTGGGCAAGCCCGGAACCCCCGGCAGCGCCCTGTACCCGGTGGCCGAGAAGAACAACAGCCGGGGCGTCGTTGAGGCGGGCGTCCTGCCGGATATGGGTCCCGGCTATGCGCAGCTGGAGGGCTCGGAGCCCGGCGCTACATTGGAAGAAGTCCTGGACCTCCTGGAGAAAGACGACCCCGCGGCGCCCAAGGCCCTGTATCTCCTGGGCGGGGACCTGGTGCGCTGGCTGCCCCATAAGAGCCGGGTGCAAAAGCTCCTGAAGAAGGTGCCGTTTATGGTGGTGCAGGATGCGTTCCTCACCGAGACTGCCAAGCTGGCCCAGGTGGTCTTGCCGGTGGCGGTGCACGCCGAGCAGGAAGGCACCTTTATCAGCAGCACCGGGCAGTTGGGCCTGATCAAGCAGGCCCTGGCCACCGACGGCGTGCGGCCTGACTGGCAGATCATCAGCCAGTTGGGGGCCAAGATGGGGTTTGCCATGAACTATGTCAGCCCTAAGGAGATTTTCCGGGAACTGGCGCAAAAGATGCCGTTGTGGGCCGGACTGGCTCCCAAGCTGAGCGCGCCGTGCCCGAAGATCAAGGCCGAGGTGAGCGGCAAGTTCGTACCCTTCGAGGTGGACATCAGTCTGCCGGGGCGGCGGCCGTACACCCTGATCGTCGGCAAGTCCCTGCAACACTCGGGGTCTTTTACCACTCATCACCCCTGCGGCACCCTGGTGGTTACCAAGGAGGCGCTCCTCAAGATGAATCCCGAG
>JBAZKX010000277.1:0-4165 GCA_041650575.1 Desulfobaccales bacterium | reverse complement strand
CCCAGTTTGCCATCGGCCTTGAGGCGGCGGGACTTGGCCCGGATGTCCAGGACGGTGGCCGCGGGGGTGTCGTCGATATAGATAGGGCAATCCAGGAGCAGGCCCGCGGCTTCCTGGAGATTGGTCCACTCCGGCCCGGTCAGGAACGCGGCCCGGCGAATCCGGGAGGCGTCCACCCGGCCTTCGCTGCTGAGCAGCCGGCGCACCAGTTGTTCCTTGGACATTTCCAGGGAAAAGAAGGCCACCGGCACCGGCGGGGTGCTCTGGCCGCTGCCGCTGCGCCGCCCGTACGCCGCATTAAACGCGATGTTCAGGGCCAGGGCGGTCTTGCCCATGCTGGGGCGGGCCGCCAGGATGATCAGGTCGCTGGGCTGAAAACCGGCGGTATAATTGTCCAGGTCGGTGAAGCCGCTGGTAACGCCGGTCAGAGAGCCGTCCTTGCGCCCCCAGATGGCTTCCAGGGTGGCAATCTCGAGATCCACCAGGGCGCTCAAAGGGGAAAACCCCGGGCGCACCTTGGCTTCGGCCACCTGGAAGATCTTGTGTTCGGCCTCATCCAGGAATTCGGCCACGTCCTCCACCGGCGACAGGCAACCCGAGGCGATCTCCTGGGTGCAATCCAGGAGGCGGCGCAGCACCGCCTTGTCCCGCACCAGGTTGGCGTAATACTCGGCGTTGGCCGCGAACCCCACCTGCTCGCTGAGGCCGGCCAGGAAGACCGGGCCCCCCACGCCTTCCAACTGGCCCCGTTCTTTCAATAAGGCGTTGACCGTCACCAGGTCCACCGGCTCGCCTTTGGCGTAAAGGTCAAGCATGGCTTTGAAGATGCGGCCGTGGGCCTCCCGGTAGAAATCCTCGGGCGCAATCAAGTCGGCGATGCGGTCCAGGGCCTCGGGGCGCACCAGGATGGCCCCCAACACCGATTGCTCGGCTTCGGGGTTGGCCGGGGGCGTGTAGCCGACAGGGGCGGGAGCTTCGGCAGCGGCGGGAAAACGCCTGCTAGGTTTGGGCATATGGTTATTCTCTCAATCCCTCAAATGGTGCGCTAAGGGTTTTTGCCATGGTTGTTCCGGTTAACCTGTCACCCTTTGCCTTTTCCATAAAAGGGGGAGGGGCGTAAGATCAGGAATTTTGAGCCTCTCGCAAGATTCACTCTTCTTTAAGAATTGTCATTCTGAGGGAGCGAAGCGACCGAAGAATCCAGATCCTTCGCTGCGCTCAGGATGACAGAAAGAGCAGTTTTGCCAGAGCTTCTTTGAACAATTGTCTCTGCTTGGCGGCTCCGAGCGGCGGGTCGAAGAAGAGTGGCCCGCCATCGCATCAAGATAATAAATCAAGGTGAGGAAAGATTGCAAACTTGGTCTGGGGCAACGAGAGGCAATGGCAATGAATTACCCGGAGGGCGGGATGGCGGTCTTCCCGTGATCAAGGGAGTTTGGCGGATGAGACGGCGGCCTCTCTCATTAAATCCCCGCATTTCTTCAATGCCTTGGGGAAGCCGTATGATGTCAGGTAGTTACGGAATTAGGGCGCACAAGAGCGTAACTTATTAAATGAGACCTAAATCTACAAAGCCATCGGGGCTAACGTGCATGGAGATTATATCTCCGGCCGAGGTTGCACAGGCGCCCGCCTATTCTTATCTTTATTCCATTCTTACCGCAAAGGGTTTGGGAGACAACATTCCTGGGATTAAGGCTCATTGCTGCTGTGACTGCCTGTGCCAGATTTGAGCCGCGGCCCCTGTTGCCGGAGCAACTTACCTCTCGCCGTGAAGGTCGCACGCTGGATAACCCCAAACTAAAAGAGTTTCTTGAAACATAACCAGAACCGTAACCTTTTAATTGGCCTGCATCTTCCCGGGATTTTTCCAGGCTGACTCTGGCCGCTCTGCATTATCCTCCGGCATTTGAATGTGGCCAGGGCTAAGCATATTAGCACCAATACCAAATAAGCGGAAACTTATGAAAGCAATACTTTTGTTGAGTAGTGCAGTGATTTCTTTGTTACTTTGGAATCCATCAGTTCGAGCTCAAGGGATAGAGCAAGATAATCCTGTTTATAAGGAACTGGGTGAACAGAGAAGGATGACGACTGGACAGATAGATATTGTTTATGGGGTGCCATGCGTAGAAGTTATGCTGGAGAATGGTGAGAGCATAATGACATTTGTCCATTCCATACCTTCTTTAAAGAAAAAGTCTCTTCTTGCTCAGGACAAGATTGCTCTCATTAATAAAATTCACTATCTATTGGTGGTGAATGGGTCCGGCAACATTAGCACCGAGAAGAACAATATATTCGTGCCCCTCGACTATTCGATCGAGCCGAAAATTCTGCCGGAATTTTTGCCTGGGGCGGCCAATCATGAAAAGTACATTCTGATAGATCGCCGCCAGCAATATCTCGGCCTTTATGAATGGGGAAATTTGAAATATGTTTATCCAATTTCTTCCGGAACCTCGAATTCGACGCCTTTAAAGAAATTCGTGGTAAATTATATGGATGAAGTTCATAACTCCACTATATTTGATCAGGCGCCCATGGATCATGCCTTGAATATTGGCAATGCCTATTTCATTCATGAAGGAATAGTTCCTGGCTATCCCGCCTCCCACGGCTGTATCCGGGTGTTTCCCCTTCATGCCCGTTTTCTTTTTTATCAGTGGGCCAAGCCGGGAATTCCAGGGAAAATTGTAGATTGAGTCCGTTGCAAAAGGTTAATTTTCGGCGTTTAGTTAATCTGGATAATGTAAGCTGGGGTTGGTGAGGGGCAGCTCTGAAAAAATCAGAAAGAACAGATGTCTGATGATATTAATGGAGAGGAGGTCCGGTCAAGTTTTGACCGTGGCAAATTATTCCCTGGCCTAACCTAAGGCTCGGAGGAGGAGATAGAGGCTCCTTAAGAAAAGGCCCCTCACCTCTTCCCCCGATATCCGATGGATCAAAACTCAGGCGTTTTCGGCGACCACTTCCACGGTGATCGTGCCCTTGACTTCCGGGGCCAGGCGGATGGCGACTTCGTAGCTCCCCAGTTGCTTGATGGGTTCAGCCAGTTCCACCCACTTCTTATCCACCTCATAGCCCTGACCCTCGAGGGCTTCGGCGATCATGGCCGCGGTGACCGAGCCATAGAGGCGCTCTTCTTCCCCCACCCGCTGGGCGATGGTGACCGACACCCCTTCAAAACGAGCCACCTGGCCCAAGGCGGCTTCCCGAAGCTTAGCCTTCTCCTGGGCGTACTTGACTTTGGCCTGCTCCACTTTGACCAGGTTGCCCGGAGTAGCTTCCATGGCCTTGCCTTGGGGAATCAGGAAATTGCGGGCATAGCCCCGGGCCACGTCCACGACGGCTCCCATGGAGCCCAGAGAGCTGATATCTTCCGATAAGATGACCTTCAAAGTAACGTCCTCCTCAAGCATCCTTGGGTTGATGCAAGCGGCGAAAATCCAGCCACAAGTCCAACAGCCCGAGGGTGATGATCAAGAAAAAAAACGGGTTCAGGAACAGCAAGGGGTAGCCGATGAGCCGCAACGGCCAAGGCAGCCCCAGGCGGTTAAACCAGTTGGCCACCACCGCCACTCCCTGGGAAAAATAGAGCACCGCCAGCACCATGAGCAGGTTCATGCCCACAAGGTGGATCACCGTTACCGGCACCAGCAGGAGAAATCCCGCGCCCAGCAGCACGAAAATCAGCCATTCGGGAGCCGTCCATTGATACAACGGCGGCTCCGAACCGCCCCATTTTAGGCGCGAGGCGATCTGCCGGGCCAGGACGACGTTCAGCCAAGCCACCAGGGCCATATTGGTAACCATGAGCCCCGGCAGGAGGCGCTGCAGCAAGCCCTGCACCTCTTCCGAGGGGATCCCCGGAATCAGGGGACCTGGAGAGTCGCCGGCATCGCCCAGAACCTTGCGGACCGTGTCCATGACCTCGGCGCTTTTTTGAGCCAGCAATTCCTGCGGGGATATCCCCTGAAAGAAGGCCTGCCCCAGGAAAATCAGCACGGCGATGCCGCTCAAGGCCACCATCGTGAAGATAATGGCTCGAGGGGCCGACATCCCCCGGGCTTGCAGGCTGACCAGCAGGACTCCCATGGCCAGCAAATTGAGGAAACCCAGGTTCTGCCAGACCGCGGCCGGGACGGGGTTCGGGGCGAAAAGG
>JBAZKX010000276.1:0-4170 GCA_041650575.1 Desulfobaccales bacterium | reverse complement strand
GGCGTTGACCACCGAGACGCCGACGCCATGGAGGCCGCCGGAGACCTTGTAGGCGCCGGAATCGAATTTGCCGCCGGCGTGCAGGCGGGTCATGACCACTTCCACCGCGGGCAGATTTTCGGTGGGGTGCATATCCACGGGGATGCCCCGGCCATTGTCCTCCACGGTGACGCTGTTATCGGAATGAACGGTGACCTTGATTTGGTCGCAATGGCCGCCCATGGCCTCGTCGATGGAGTTGTCCACCACTTCGTAGACCAGGTGGTGGAGGCCTTCGGGGCCGGTATTGCCGATGTACATGGATGGCCGTTCCCGCACGGGGTCAAGGCCTTTGAGGACCTGAATCTTTTCGGCGCCGTATTCTCCGGCGGCGATCCCCAAGCCGCCGTTTTCCCTGACGCCGCCTTCTTCACTGTCGAATTCAGACAAATGCTTACTCCTCCCCATAAAAAAGAGAATTATTCCTGGGGAATTTTAATGGTGCCTCTAATCAGGTCAGTCATGGTTTGGGGCGGGGTCAGGGTCTGGCAGAGCAGTTCCCGGACGCCCCGGACGAAATGGCTGCGATCCGCCGGCCGATGCGTCCCCATCACTATATTTATATCAGGAAATTGCCCTTTTATCAATGTCGTATAAGGTTTGATAAAGGGGCATAACGCCACCATACAGAATGACAGATGGAGCGCATCTATGCGAAACTCGGCCAGGGCCCGGACTCGCTTAAGAATTTTTTCCGGCGCGGCCAGTGTGGGACATCCGGCGCAATTAATGATGCCGATCAAATCGAGGGGTTCATCTTGGGGATACTGCTCAAAGAAGCCCCGGCGTTTGCGCATATCTCCCAGACATACTACGGAAGCGCAGTTAGTGTCCTGGGTGCAATTAGAACAGGTAAGAATGCCGATGCGAGCCATTTTTAAAGTTGCCAGTTGTCAGTGGTCAGTTGCCAGTTGTGGCTTATTCAGCGTTACTGCATGAAAACAATTTTTATTACTGCCGGTTTATTTGGAAAACCGAAAACCAGCCTCTCACAGGCTCATGGGCATGATGATGCTGAAGTAGTGGGGGTCGGTCTGGTCCACCAGGCGGCAGGGCCGGTCTTTTTCGTTCATCTCCAGGATGACCATGTCGCTGGTCATGGCGTTCAAGGGCTCCAGGAAATAGCGGGCGTTGAAGCCGATCTCCATGGGGAGCCCTTCGGCGTCGCCCTGCTCCATGAACAGGCCCACCACTTCCCGGCCTTCGCCCACTTCCGGGTTGTTGAAGGTGACTTCCACGTGATCCGGCATGAGCTTCAGGATCACGCCTTTGAAGCGTTCGGTGGACAGCAGTGAAATGCGCCGGATAGTGTCGAAGAACTGCCGGCGGTTGATGGCGAAGCGATAGGCGAAGCTCTCCGGGATGATGCGGCGGTAGTCAGGGAATTTCTTGTCGAGCAACAGGCGGATGAAGAGGTAGCGGTCATCGGCCTTCAGCGCCAGGCTCTGTTTGCCGAGACCCAGGGAAACGTGCTCTTCTTCGGCCAGGAAGCGGATGACCTCGGCCATGCCTTTGCGCGGAATGAGGATGCCTTTCTCGATGGAGAATTGGCCGGATTCCGCCAGCGGGCGTTCGATGAGGGTGAGGCGGTGGCCGTCGGTGGAGATGAGGCGCAGCCAGTAATCTTCTTCCACTTCCGCGCCTTCTTCCAGGGGCTGGTCGGTGACCGGCTGGTGCCGGGGGATACCTACCCGCTCCCAGAAGATGCTGGAGAGGTGGTACTGGAGGTCGTCGGCGGAGACCGAAAAGATGGTCTTTTCGATCATCTCTTTGACCATGCGGGACTCCACTTTGACCAGCTCCTGGTCGGTAATCTCCGGGACCGGCGGAAACTGGTCCGCGGGCAGGCCGTGGAGCTGGTACCGAGCGTCGCCCATCTGGATCTTCAGGTTGGAATTATCCGTGCCGATGAGGTCCAGGGTGTCGCCGGGGAGTTCCTTGATCAGGTTAAAGAGATAATGGGCCTGGACGGTCAGGGCCCCGTGTTCTTCCACTTCGGCGGGATAAAAGCCCCGGAAGCTCACCTCCAGGTCGGTGGCGGAAATGACCACCCGGTTTTCATCGGTCTGCAGGAGAAAATTGGCCAAGATAGGCATGGTCCCCCGGCGATCTACCACCCCCAGGGTCCGTCCGACTCCCTTCAACAAGGTTTCCCGATCGATCTTCACATGCATAAGCCTTTTCTCCTAGAAGATTAGAAAATTAATCGATGTAATAACCACCTGCCGGTTTGTTGATAATGCGGATAAGCTGTTGTTTTTCCTGATAAGGTTATCGACAGAGAATCTTTCCTGTGTAGCTTGTGAAGCCGGGTTATGCGTTAGCGCAATCAGGGAGTGTCGATGGGCTTGTCGAAAATAAGCCCATAAACTTAAATACGCGATACGGTCAGGTCAAAAGACTCTCTTTTTGCTGCCCAGGTTGTCTATCTGGTTCCCAAGTTCAACTTGGGAACCAGATAGACAACCTGGGAACCAGATTAAAATTATTGCTTGGGAACCAAAAAATACTAAATTATATATCTTACTTACAGACCGCGCCCTGGCTGCCGGAGCTGACCATGCGGCTGTAGCGGGCGGCGTAGCCGTGCTTGATCTTGGGTTCCGGGGCCTGCCAGGCGGCCCGGCGTTGGGCCAGTTCGGCCTCGTCCACCAGCAGGGTCAGGGTTTTTCCCGGGATATCGATCTTGATGCGGTCGCCTTCCCGGACCAGAGCGATGGGGCCGCCCTCCGCGGCCTCAGGCGAGATATGCCCGATGGCCGCGCCTCTCGTGCCGCCGCTGAAACGGCCGTCGGTCAACAGGGCCACCTCCTTATCCAGGTCCATGCCGGCGATGGCCGAAGTGGGGGTGAGCATCTCCCGCATGCCGGGGCCGCCCTTGGGGCCCTCATAGCGGATGACCACGATGTTGCCGGGTTTGATCTTCCCGCCCAAGATGGCCTGGGTGGCGGCTTCTTCGGAGTCAAAGACCCGGGCGATGCCCTCGTTCACCAGCATCTTCTCGTCCACCGCGGACTGCTTCACCACGCCGCCGTCGGGGGCCAGGTTGCCCTTGAGGATGGCGATGCCGCCCTGAGCGTGGTAGGGGTTGGACAGGGGCCGGATGACGTCGTCGTCCAGCACCCTCACGGACGCCAGGTTGTCGGCCACGGTCTGGCCGGTGGCGGACAAGGGGGCGCCGGACACCAGGCCGCCCTCCAGCAAGGTCTTCATCACCGCGGGGACGCCGCCGGCCCGGTCCAGGTCCTCCAGGTGATGGCGGCCGCCCGGGCTCATGGAGCACAGGTGCGGCGTGCGGCTGGAGATTTTGTTGAACAGATCCAGGGACAGGTCGATCCCGGCCTCCCGGGCGATGGCCGGCACGTGGAGCACGGTGTTGGTGGAGCAGCCCAGGGCCATGTCCACCGCCATGGCGTTGATGAAGGCCTCCAGGGTGGCGATGTCCCGGGGCAGGATTTGGCGGTTCACCATGTCCATGATTTTGAAGCCGGCTTCCTTGGCCAGGCGGAAACGGGCCGCGTGCACCGCGGGGATGGTGCCGTTGCCGGGCAGGGCCATCCCCAAGGCTTCGCTTAAGCAGTTCATGGAATTGGCGGTGAACATGCCGGCGCAGGAGCCGCAGCCCGGACAGGCGCACTCGGCCAATTCCTTAAGCTCGTCTTCGCAGATCTTGCCGGCCTTGACCGCGCCGACGCCTTCAAAGACCGTGATCAGGTCCACTTCCTGGCCTTTGAAACGGCCGGCCAGCATGGGCCCGCCGGAAATCAGGATGGCGGGGATATTGAGGCGCAGGGCCCCCATGAGCATGCCGGGGACGATCTTGTCGCAGTTGGCCACCAGCACCAGGCCGTCCACGGGATGAGCCATGGCCATGGTTTCGATGGAGTCAGCGATGAGCTCCCGGGACGGCAGGGAATATTTCATGCCGCCGTGGTGCATGGCCAGGCCGTCGCAGACGCCGATGACGCCGAACTCCAGGGGGGTGCCCCCGGCGAGGCGCACCCCGGCCTTGGCCGCCTGGGTAATCTGGTTCAGATGGAGGTGGCCGGGAATGAATTCGTTGAAGGAGTTGGCCACCCCGATAATGGGCTGATCGATCTCCCGGTCGGTCAGGCCCATGGCCTTGAGAAG
>JBAZKX010000275.1:0-4178 GCA_041650575.1 Desulfobaccales bacterium | reverse complement strand
CCTAACGGAGGGGGTCTGGGTCCGCGGGCCCTGGCCCCCGTTGCACAAGGAGAGAGATCATGAAAGGCAATAAAGATATCCGCCTCCTACTCAGCCTTGCTCCGCAGACCCTCACCGCCGACGCCGACGGCACCACGGTCAAGGGAGATGCCATAGGTCGCCTGGGGTTTGAAGAAGCTCTGGTCGATTTGAGGCATGGGGCGGTAGAGGCCGGGGCTACCCTGGCGGTCAAGGTGCAGGAAGCGGACACCGAGGCTGACGCCGACTTTAAGGACATCGAGCACGCGGCTTTTGCCGATGTGGCCGGCGGCGCCGAAGTGCTGCAGGGTATCCATGTGGGCCGGTTGAACCTGGTGGGCCGGAAGGCGTATCTCCGGGTGGTAGCCACGGTAACCGGGGACGCCAAAACCGCGGTGGTTTCTTGCGGCATGACCCTCCACCAGGCGAGGGAACTGCCGGTTTCCCAGGTCAACCCCCTGGCCTTCGACGTGAGTTAGGTCATGGCCCTGCATCGCGTCAGAGAGGGCTATGTGGTCTTCCTGGAAAACGGCAGGACCTTGACTCCAGGGACCATGTTTGAGCCCTCCCGAAAGGTCCTGGAAAACCAGGGCTGGAAAATCGAGGCGGTCAAGGAGGCCGAACCGGTGCCAGAGAAACCGAAACCGGAGACCCGGGACGTGGAGGCGCCGCCCCAGGACCGCATGGTCAAAAAGCCGCCAGTAAAGAAGTAGGAGAAGCACCTTGGACCTAACTACCCTGGAAAGTGTCACCCGGCTGCTGGCGCTCGATCTGGATGAGATGGACGCCGAAACCAAGGCCCAGATTGCAGCCAAGATCATCGAGATCTCGGTCCGGGCCTGCGGCTATTGCAACCGGACTTTCCAGCGGCAGGAACGCACTTCCTATCATGACGGCGGCGGCCGGTATCTTTATCTCCCGGAACTGCCGGTGCAGGCGGTGACCGAGGTGCTCTGGGCGCCTGACTGGGATTGGGAGGCGGCTACGGTTTACGACACCGCGGATTACAGCCTGATTTCCGGCGGCATGATGGGGTTTCGCTGGGGCTTGTGGCCCTGGGGCGACAAATCCATCCGAGTGAGATCCACCGGCGGCTATGACCCGGCCCCGGCGATGGGAGCAGACCCACCTGAGGGCTATGTCCCGATTCCCTCTGACCTGGAAGGCGCTGTCTGCCGTCAGGTCGCCTATGAATGGCGTCGGCGCAACGATGACGGTATCAGGTCCGTGTCCCTGCCGGACGGCACGATCAACAAGCTGGACGTGGGCGAGTGGCTGGAATCGGTGGAGCAGACCCTCAAACGATACCGGATAAGGCCGGGCTGATGGCGCCCAGGGACCCCATAGCAACTTTAGAGAAGGTTGAGCTGGAAATCACCTCCAAGGTTATCCAGGCGCTCAACAATACGAATCAGCGGCTGAAGGCGAAACTGCTGCGGGAGCACCTGGGCGGGGCCGGGGATAATTCCCTGGCCAAGCGCACCGGCAACCTGGCCCGCTCTGTGGAAACCGAACCGGCCGCGCTGGATTTGGAAATGGGGCCTTCCACGGTATCGGCCAAGCTCCATGCCGGTATGGTCTACGCCAAGGTACACTTCGGACCCCGGGGCAGCGAAGTGAAGATCGTGCCCATCAAAGCGAAGATGCTGGCCATCCCGCTGGCCGCGGCCAAGACCGGGGCCGGGGTGGCCCGGGCCGGGCCCACTTCGGGTATATGGGGACCGACCAAATGCTTCCGGAGCAAGGCCGGGAACCTGATCATCTGGGGCTACCAAACCGGCAAGGCGGCCATGGGCACCCGGCAAAAGACAGTTACCGGCGGCCAGGGAAATGCGGTCAACCTTTCTTACGCCCGGCGGGCCATGGATAAGGGGGAGTTGGTGCCCCTATTTGTTCTCAAAGAATCCGTGGTGGTCAAGCGCCGGATCGACCCCAGGGTGGACATGATCCAGTGGGCTAAACCGGTGCTTTTGGAAGAAATCAAGAAAGCCGGACTTCTCAAGGTCGAGTAACCGCCATGGCCGATACTGTCAAAACCCGGGTAATGAAGGCCTTGGAGGCCGTCCTCAAAGCCGGGCTCCCGGAGGTCAAGACGGTGGAGCGGCGGAAACCGGAAGGGACTGATCTGGATAAAATCGCCCTTCCGGCCCTGTTTTTTTATGACGACTCGGAAAGCGGGAAAATGATCAATCGGCTGCGATTAGGACTTATCCCCCTGGAGATCGCCGTGTTTTTCCGTCTTGCACCGGGCAAGGATAACGGGCGCCAAGCCTTCAACGATCTGGCCGACACCATCGCCGGCCGAGTCTATCCGTTGATCCAGACAAGTCCAGCCCTACGCGGCCTGGTCCTGAAAGTTAAGGAAGAGGACTCCAGCAGGGATAAAGGTATCGCAGAGCCCTATGCCTGGCTGGTTCTGAGGTACAGCATTACTTACGGGCACGCCGCCGGCGATGCCTTTACGACTCAAGTCGCTTAAGGAGGAACAGCGATGGAAACTCCCAATGTAGAAAATCTGTTCATGGCCGGCGGAGTGGCCTTTTTCTTCAATACTGGCACCGGCGAACGGGACCTGGGCCTGTTCGAGGCCCCTCCGGAGGTGGATGTTAAGGCAACCGAGGTGCCGTTCTATTCCAGCCGCTCCGGCAAGCAGCGGTTGGCCAAGATCTTCACCACCAAAGAGGAAGTGGCCTGGAGCATGAAGCTCAAGGAATTGGTGGCCGCCAACATCCAGGCCTTTTTCAAAGGCGGGCCGTTGGAGATCGTGAACGCCGGCACGGCAGCGGTGGTGGACCAATTGGTCCAGTTGCATGGCGAGCTGCTGACCTCGGTGGGCAAATACGGCCTGACTCTGGTCAGCGCCAAGAAACTGGACGATACCCCTCTGGTGAAAAACACGGACTATATCGTAGATCCCGGGTCGGCGGACGCCAACGGCCTGCTGGTGGGTCGCATCGGCCGGTTGGCGGATAGCGAACTCATCAATGACGGCGACACCATCAAGGTGTCCTATACCCACGTCACCTGGTCTTCGCTGCGCTTCCCGGTGGCCGCCGACGATTACCAGCAGGGCGCGGCCCGCATCCAGTTCCGTCCGCTTAACGGGTTCCTGTGGAACTACATCATCCCCAAATGCCAACTGAAGCCTGATGGCAAGCTGACCTTTGACCCCGAGAAGACCATGGAACTGCCCATGATCTTACAGGTCCTGGACGCCTATGACACCAACCCTACAGCCCCTTATGGCTACTGGGAGTGTCTGAACGAGTCATAACCAATCCAGGGAGGGATCATGTCGCCTGAGAGTAAAGACGAGGTCGCGGTTCTGCTTTCCGAGGTCGAGATCGGCCCCTACACGATTAAGCCTTGGAGCTTTGGCCGCTTTAAGAAGGTTTATCCGGCCCTGATCGGGATTGTCCCGGCCCTGAAAGACCTGGACCTCACGCCGGAGAACGCCCAGGAGGTCCTCCTGGAAAGGAGTACCGAGATAATCGGGGCTCTCTTGCCGGTTATTTCCGGCTTGATTGCGGCTACCCTGGACATCCCGGAAACGGAAGTCGACGAGATGGCCTTCGATCAGGCCGCGGCCATCGGCCTCACCATCGTCTCCCAGAACATCGAACGCATAAAAAACTCCTTGCCCCTGATCATGTCTCAGATCAAGAACGTGGTCAGGGGGACTTAAATTTCACCCGGGTTCTGGAGGGTCTGGTCAACCGCGGCCACAGCCTCCAGGCCCTGCTCCATGACTACCCGATAGACTTGGTTCTGAATCTGCACCGGGCGGCCATGGAGAACCAGAAGACGGAGCTAAAGGGGCGGGTCCTGGGATTCTCGGTAACTGTGGCGAACGCCCTGGACGCGGCCTTTGGCGGCGGCAAAGGGAAAATCTTGGAGAACTGGCTCAAGGTGATGGATGACTTGGGAAAACCCGAGAGGAGCGGCACTAATCGCTCTTCCCTATCTCCCGGGGCCAAGGCTTTTTTTGGCGGCGCTCCTGTGGTGAGTAAAAAGGGATAATCATGTCCGACCAGACCGACATCGGGGTTCTGCTCAGCAAGATCGCGCTGGACGTTTCCGACCTGAAAAAAGGGTTACGGGAAGGCCGCGAGGACATGCAGAGCTTCAAAAGCATGGCCCAGGGCGTGGGGGAGTCGGTC
>JBAZKX010000274.1:0-4183 GCA_041650575.1 Desulfobaccales bacterium | reverse complement strand
TTCGCCGCATCCTCATCCACGAAACCCACCACATCAAAGCCGCACCCGGGCCTCTCGCGGATGGCACTCACCAGGTGCCGCCCGGACTTGCCGGCGCCGATGATCAGGAGACGCTTTTGCAACCGCTGGATCTGGGAAATGGCGGAAAAAGCAATTCGCCAGGCGGCCACCAGAATCGAAAAAAACACCGCCTGCAGGATGATCATGCTACGGCCTAAGTAGGCGCCTTTCATGGGGAAATAGAAAATTAGGACCACCGCCAGACTGCCGATCCAGCAAGCAATCAGGACGTGCACGATGTTGATGATTTGCCTGAAATCTTTGAGGAAGTCGTAAAGATCGGCAATAAACAGGACGATAAAATAAATAACCCCCATCAATAAAAAGATGATTCTATTTTGATACAGAAAATCCCATGGCCTGGCTGAAGTATATGGGTACAGAAGCAGGGCAGCGGCCACCGACAGCAGATAGCACCCCGCGTCCCCGGCGATTAGCAGCACCTTCCACTGGGAGATATAGAGGCTGAATATCTTGAACATTGGTTAGATTTTTTGCCAGACCGTCCGATTGACATAGTCGATGTAGCTAAGGATAATTCGCAGCACCTTCTGGGAGACATTGTCAACGTCATAGTCCGGAACCAGAGCAAATCGCCGTCCCCCGGCGGCATGCTGGGAAGTGACGACCTCGATGGCCTCGAGGACCCGGGGGGCTTTGAGGCCGCACATGATCAGGGTCCCGACGTCCATCCCCTCCGGGCGTTCATGGGCCTGGCGAATGGTCACCGCGGGAAAACCCAGAAGGGAGGATTCTTCGGTGATGGTGCCGCTATCGGAAACCACGCAAAAAGACTTAAGCTGCAAATGGACATAATCGAAAAGTCCCAGCGGCTTTAAGAACCGGATGCCTTCGCTCAGGTCGGAGACCCCGGCGTCCGCCAATCTCTTCCGGGTACGGGGGTGGGTGCTGACGATAATGGGCTTGCGGTAGCGCTCCGCCATGGCCTTGAGCGTGTCCAGCAAGTCCTTAAAATTTTCCTCGGAGTCGATATTCTCCTCCCGATGCGCGCTGACTACGAGGAAATCTTGCGGCGCCAGCCCCAGGGAAGCCAGGACCGTCGATTTTTCAATTTGCGGCTGGTAGTACGTCAACACTTCTTTCATCGGAGAGCCGGTCTTGATTACCGTTTCCGCCCTGATACCCTCCTGGAGCAGATAACGCCGGGCATGCTCCGTGTGAGTCATGTTGATATCGCTGGTGTGGTCTACGATCTTGCGGTTGATCTCTTCCGGCACCCGCTGGTCAAAGCAGCGATTGCCGGCTTCCATGTGAAAAATGGGAATTTTACGCCGTTTGGCCGGGATAGCCGCCAGGCAGGTGTTGGTATCCCCCAGCATCAGCAAGGCATCCGGCGACTCCTTCGCCATGACCGCGTCGGCCTTGCTGATGACATTGCCGATGGTTTCGGCCACCGTGCCCCCCACCGCGTCCAGGAAATAATCGGGCTTTCTGATCTCCAGATCCTTGAAAAAAATCTCGTTAAGCTCATAGTCATAATTCTGCCCGGAGTGAACCAGGATATGGCGGGTGTATCTATCCAGTTCGCTCATCACCCGGGATAGTTTGATTATTTCCGGCCGGGTGCCGACAATGGTCATTACTTTAACCGGCATCTTTTTTATCCCCAAAATTGATCTCGTTGGCTCCAGGTTTAGATCAGCAAGTCATGTTTCTTTAACAGCGCCACGGTGTCATCGTAGTTGATCTGCGCATCTGCAGAGCTAAACTCGCTCTTCAGGCACGGCCCCAAGAGGTCACCCTCATGGCGCAGCTCCGGCAGCATGGCCCGGATGGTATAATAGTCTCCGTCCTTGAAGCACCGATGGGCTTCCTCTTCGGAAACCAGAATCTCATGAATTTTCTCCCCCGGGCGGATACCGGTGATGGCCGTCTCGATCTTTTTGTTACCGATGAGGGCCCGAGCCACATTGAGCACCGTGGAACTGGGGGCCACGGGCACGTAAGTATCCCCTGGATCAGCCCGGCGCACCGCAGCAAAGACCGTATCCACCGCCTGGTCCAGGCTCATGAGAAAGCGGGTCATTTCCGGTATGGTGATGGTCACCGGCCCGCCCTTTCTGATCTGCTCGTGAAACAGGGGGATCACCGACCCCCGGGAGGCCAGCACATTGCCGTAGCGCACGCAAACAAAGCGGGTTTGAGGGACCATGATATTGGCCGCGGTGAAGATGCGTTCTTGAATGGATTTGGTCATCCCCATGACGTTGACCGGCTTGCAAGCCTTATCGGTGCTGATGCCCACCACTGTCTCCACCGGGTAGCGATTCTCTTCGATGGCCCTGGTAATGTTGTAGGCGCCCAGGCAATTGGTCTGCAGGGCCTGCACCGGAAAGTATTCACACGTGGGCACCTGTTTCAGAGACGCGGCGTTAAACACGATGTCTGCGTCTTTGAGCACCGAACAGACATTGGCATAATCCCGGATATCGCCAATGCGCATCTCCAGGATGCTCATGAAGTTGCGGTAAATCACTTCATCGGTGGCCGCCGGTTTGGATAGGTAGGAGATCCTCATTTCATGCTGCTTGGCTTCATCCCGGGAAAAGACGATGACCTTCTTAGGGGTCCCCAGTTCTCCGGAAAGCACGCGGTGCACCAGCGTCTTCCCCAGCGACCCGGTCCCGCCGGTGATCACGATTCTTTTATCGGCCAGTATCATCTTTCTCTGCCCATATCCTGGTTATCTTCTATATAATCCCGACGAGAGGTAGTGTTGGTGCATTTCCGCTACCAACTCCGGCCAGGAGGGCGGCTCGTAACCGGTGATCTTCCGAAAAGCCGAAGAATCCAGAGAGCGGTCCACCTTCAGGTTATCATCGGGAATAATGTCGATTTGTTTGCCATATTGCTTCGCCACCAACTTCAACAGGTCATATTTGGCAATGGGCTCGGCGGATATGTGGTATAGTCCTGCCAGTCCAGGCTCGTCCAACAGATATGCCTCAATAATTTTCACAAAGGTTATCATAGGGAAACCGCTAAAAATAGCCCGGGTGAAGCCTCGAACCTGGTTTTCCTGCGCCAGGAACCATTCCAATAACCCCAACTTGCCTCGGAGTTCATGGCAGATGATGGAGGTCCTGACGGTAAGGCAACCGGCAGAAGTCACCTCTCCCAAGGCTTTGGTCCGGCCGTACATATCCAGGGCATTGGTCGGATTCTCTTCCCGGTAATTACCTTGGGCGCCGTCAAAGACACAGTCGGTGCTCATGTGGATCAGGCGAATCCCGGCCAGGCGGCAAGCCGCGGCCAGGCGATGAGGCAATAAGGCATTAATGGAGATCGACATGACCGGGTCGGCAGACAGGCTTGACTGTTTGACAATGCCGATGCAGTTAATCACCACCTCGGGTTTGACTGTAGCCAAGGCTCGTATCAAGCTGTTAAAATTAAAAGCATCCACATTCCCCAGACATTTATTTATCAAATCCGGAGAAAACCAGCGACCCGCCTGCTGCTGGTCCCTAACCGTGCCGAAGACCTCCAGACCTTCACGGCTTGACAACCAGGTAAACACCACGTGCCCTATGGCCCCGGTGGCCCCCAGGATTAAGACTCTTTTAGGTTTGCCGCCCTTCCCCACCGTCACCCTCTTGATCCCATTGATCTGCAAGCTTAAACTTTGTGCCCCAACTCCATTCTTAAAGCCATAACCTTCCCTATCCGCCCTTCAGCTTCTGCATCAGCGCCTCTATGCGGTCCAGGAGGATCTCTCTTTCAAAGTGCTGCTCAAAATAGCCGCGGCCCCGGAGGCCCATGGCCCGGCGCGGTGATTCGGACAAATGGTACATGGCCAGGACGTTGTCTGCCAGTGCCTTGGGGTCCCCGGCGGGACCCGTAAGACCGGCGCCGGCCTCCTGCACCACCCGGGCCCCCTCCCCGTCCAGAGAGGCAATGATGGGCTTGCCCGAAGCCAGATACGACTGCACCTTGGCAGGGATGGTCAGGGCGAAGATGGGCTCCTTTTTGAGGGTCACCAGGAGGGCGTCGGCCAGGGCAAAAAAGCGCGGCATGGCTTCCGGCGGGTATCTCCCCAGGAGATGCACCGTGGAGCCCAGCCCCCGGGCCCGGACCTGTTCTTCCACCCAGGCGCGCCGGC
>JBAZKX010000273.1:0-4191 GCA_041650575.1 Desulfobaccales bacterium | reverse complement strand
GGCCCCGGCGCAGCGCGTGGCATTGTGGCAGAAGATAGGGATCGACCCGCGCGGCATCGATCGGGAGATCGTGGAGATCATGCACCGCACCCATATCGGGGTGGACAACGATCCTGTGAACCTGATCCTCCAGGGCCTCCGGGCCTCGGTATCGGACGGCTGGGGCGGCTCCATGGTGGCCACCGAGCTCTCCGACGTCCTCTTCGGGACCCCCACGCCGCAACGGTCTGTGGCCAACCTGGGGGTGCTCAAGGAAGACCATGTCAACATCATCCTCCACGGACACGAACCTACGCTTTCCGAGATGATCCTTGCCGCCACCGAAGAACCGGAGATGATCGCCCTGGCGAAGAAGTACGGGGCCAAGGGGATACAGGTGGCCGGGATGTGCTGCACGGGGAATGAGATCCTGATGCGGCACGGGGTGCCCATTGCCGGCAATTTCCTGCAGCAGGAGCTGGCCGTCATCACCGGGGCCGTGGATGCCATGATCGTGGACGTCCAGTGCATCATGCCTGCATTGGGGAATCTGACCGGCTGTTTCCACACCAAGTTCATCTCTACCTCCCCCAAGGCCAAGTTCCCGGGGGCCATCCATATGGAATTTCACGAGGAGCATGCCTCAGAGATCGCCCGGGAGATCGTCAAGGTCTCTGTGGAGAACTTCCGTTTCCGCAGGCCCGAGATGGTCCATATCCCCAACGAGCGGATGGAGTGCATGGCCGGATTCAGCGTGGAAGCCATTGTGGCGGCCCTGGGCGGGACCCTCGACCCGCTCCTGGGTGCGATCAAGAGCGGCGCCGTCAAGGGGATCGGGGCCCTGGTGGGGTGCAACAACGTCAAGATCCGGCATGACTACGGCCACGTCAACCTGATCCGGGAGCTGATTCGCAACAATGTTTTGGTGGTGACCACCGGGTGCAATGCCATTGCCGCGGCCAAGGCCGGATTGCTCCTGCCCGAGGCGGCAGAGGAATGCGGCGAAGGACTCAAAGGCGTTTGCAAGGCCCTGGGCATACCGCCGGCCCTTCACATGGGCTCCTGCGTGGACATCAGCCGGATCCTGGTGGCCTGCGCCGCCATTGCCAAGGCCCTCGGGGTGGATATCAGCGATCTCCCGGCAGCCGGGGCCGCGCCCGAGTGGATGAGCGAGAAGGCCGTCAGCATCGGGGCCTATGTGGTATCGTCCGGGGTCTTTACTGTCCTGGGGACCGTGCCTCAGGTCCTGGGAAGCCCGGTGGTAACCGAGCTTCTGACAAAGGGGGCCAACGATGTGGTGGGCGCCGTCTTTGCAGTGGAGCCCGATCCCTTCAAGGCGGCAAGGCTCATGATCGACCACATTGAGGCCAAACGGAAGGGATTGGGGATTTAGAATCTGTGTGAAAATTTTTGGTTGCGGCCGTCAGGCCGCCTTGGGGAGAGGGAGTTCGCCATGCCGCTGATTGCGCCACGTGACCATCCTCCTGCCGGTGCCGTGCTGGCCCGGCTCCACGCGATCCATTCGGCCCGGGGGTATCTCCCCGAAACCGACCTTCGCACGGCCGCCCAGGACCTGGCCGTCCCGCTGAGCCAGCTCTACAGCGCCGCCTCCTTTTATTCCGCCTTCAGCTTTGAGCCGCGGGGGAAACATACGGTCCAGGTCTGCCTGGGCACGGCCTGCTATATCCGGGGCGGGGACCGGCTCCTGGAGAAAATCGAGACGCTTCTGGCCGTGAGGCCGGGGGAAACGACCCGGGACGGGATGTTTACCCTTGAAACCGTGCACTGCCTCGGGTCGTGCAGCATGTCGCCCGTCATACGGGTGGATGAAGAAACCTGCGGCCGACTTAAAGTGGACCGCGTCGCCCGCATATTAAAGAAGTACAGACCGGATGGGACAGGGGAGGTGCCGGTCGAGGAGCAGATCTCATGAAGATACGCACCCATGCAGACCTGGAGGAGCTGAGGGCCGAGGGGATTGCGCTCCTTCACCCGAATCGGCCGAGGATCTGTGTCGGGATGGCCACCTGCGGCAGGGCGGCAGGGGCAGAGGCCTTGTTTAAGGCCATCGGTGAGGCGGCAACGGCGTCCGGCCTGGATATTCTGCTCGTTTCCACCGGGTGCATCGGCTGTTGCCAGGAGGAGCCGGTGGTGGAAGTGCGCATGCCGGGGAGGGGAAGGGTCGTCTACGCCCGCATGACGCCCGAGGCCGGAGAACGGCTGATCGCGGCCCTCTCTGCCGGCGAGCTCCTGGAAGACCATGCCATGGCGGTCATCCCGGAGCCGGGTTCAGATCTTCCTGAAAGGCCGCAGGGATTATCCCATCTCCCGCGCATGGAGGATCTCCCCTTTTATAAAAAACAGCAGAAGATCATCCTGCGCAACAGCGGCCTCATCGATCCCCGACGCATCGAGGAATATGCGGCCGTAGAGGGCTACACGGCCCTTGAACGGGCGCTCCTCCACCTCTCCCCTCAGGAGACTATCGACGAGATCACTCGATCCGGGCTCAGGGGGCGGGGCGGGGCCGGCTTTTCCACCGGGAGGAAATGGGATTCATGCAGCCGGGCACCCGGGACGGCCAGATATATCATCTGCAATGCGGACGAAGGGGACCCCGGGGCCTACATGGACCGGACGGTGCTTGAAAGCGACCCCCATGCGGTGATCGAGGGGATGACCATCGCGGCGTATGCCATCGGGGCTTCAGAGGGGTATGTCTATGTCCGAAACGAGTACCCCCTGGCCATCGAGCGGATCCATCACGCCATTGAACAGGCCAGGGAACTGGGCCTCTCAGGGGATAACATCCTGGGCTCGGGCTTCACCTTTTCCATTGACGTGGTGCGGGGGGCCGGGGCCTTTGTGTGCGGCGAGGAGACGGCCCTGATCGCGTCCATGGAAGGGGGGCTGGCCGAACCGAGGCCCAGGCCTCCCTATCCGGCCGTGAAGGGGCTCTGGGGAGAGCCCACGGTTATCAACAATGTCAAAACCCTGGCATCGGTCCCGGCCATTGTGGCAAAAGGGGCGGACTGGTATGCGGGGATCGGGACCGAGGGGAATGCCGGGACTGCGGTCTTCTCCCTGGTGGGGAAGGTGGCCCGCACCGGACTGGTGGAGGCGCCTCTGGGCCTGACCCTCTATGAAATGATCCACGAGATCGGTGGCGGGGGATTGGACGGGAGGCGGGTCAAGGCGGTCCAGACCGGGGGCCCTTCGGGCGGCTGCATCCCGGCCGGCCTGTTCCACCTCCCCATCGACTACGCATCCCTGAGCCAGGCCGGGTCCATCATGGGTTCGGGCGGTATGGTGGTCATGGATGAGGAGACCTGCATGGTGGACGTGGCCCTCTACTTCCTCCGCTTCAGCATGGCCGAGTCTTGCGGCAAGTGTACGCCCTGCCGGGAGGGGACCCGCCTGATGGTGGAGATCCTCACCCGCATCACAGAGGGAAAGGCAGACCCTGGGGACCTGGACCTGCTGGAGGAAGTGGCCCTCTGGGTCAAGGGGGCGTCCCTCTGCGGCCTGGGACAGACGGCCCCCAACCCGGTCCTCTCCACCCTCCAACATTTCCGCGATGAATATGACGCCCATGTGAATGAAAGGCTGTGCCCGGCCGGGGTCTGCCGCGCCCTGATCCGACTCGCCATTATGCCCGGGCGTTGCACCGGCTGCGGACTCTGCCTTCGGGAGTGCCCTGCGGGCGCCATCACGGGGAAAAAGAAACAGCCCCATAGGATCGATGAGGCCCTGTGCACGCGATGCAGGACCTGCTACGACATCTGCCCTGAAGGGGCCGTAACGATCGTGTAACATACGACCAAAGCTTTTACCAGGTGAGACCGGAGTTGTGAGGAAGATGCCGAATCGGGAGGTAACCTATGCCGACTGTGACCATTAACGGAGCGCCCGTCACCGTGCCTCAAGGGACCCTTCTCCTGAAGGCCGTGGAAAAGGCGGGGATCGCGCTCCCCACCCTCTGCCACCATGACGCCCTGTCTCCCTATGGGGCATGCAGGCTCTGCATGGTCTTGATCACCGCCCCCCGTCGTGCCCTGGCGGCCTCCTGCGCCTACCCAGTGGAACAAGACCTGGCCGTGGAGACCCACAGCGCGGAGGCGGTTTTGGCCCGCAGACTCGCCCTTGAGGCCCTCATGGCCCGCTGCCCCGGCTCCCATGTGATCCGCAACCTGGCCGAAAGGGAGGGCGTCA
>JBAZKX010000272.1:0-4200 GCA_041650575.1 Desulfobaccales bacterium | reverse complement strand
GACAGGGTTTTTACCACACCCGGATCGAACCCGAAATCACCTATGGCCCCAAAGGGGACGCGGATGTCACCCTGGTGATCCACGAAGGCCCCTGGATCAAAGTCACCGACATCAACGTGGAGGTCGCCGGCACCATCGACCTCTCCGAGTTGGGACCCAAGTGGCCCCTTAAGCCCGGGGATCGTTATACCGAAAAGACCTATGACGCCCTCAAGAACCTCTATCTCAATTATCTTCCCAACCACGGCCGCCCCCGGGTCAAGGTCAGGGGGCGGGTCTATCTGGACGAAGACCTGAACACCGCCAAGATCCATCTGACCGTCAATCCCGGACCTCTGTCCTATTTTGGGGCGGTGAGTATCAAAGAGGCGGATAAACTGGAAACTCCGCCGGGGGCCATCCTGGAGAAGGTCACCTTCAAGTCCGGCCAGCTTTTCACCCTGGATGATCTCTTCAAGACCCAACGCAAACTCTACGCCACCGACCTGTTCAGGAGCGTGGTCCTGACTCCGGCCGAGGTGCCGTCGCAAGAAAACGTCATTCCCATTGTCATTGCAGTTGAAGAGAAAAAGAAAAGGTCGGTGAAGCTGGGGTTGGGGTATGGCGATGAAGAAAAGATTCGGGCCCGGGTGGGGCTGCGCTACCGCAATTTAGGGGGCGGGGGCCGGCTCCTGGATGTGGACGCCCGCTATTCCACCCTGGGTTACCTGCTCACGCAGTCATTCACCAACCCGGTGGTGTTCGGCTCCACCTTCGACTTTGTGAACCAGACCGGCGTCTGGCGTCGTTTCCTGCCGGGGTTCAACGACCAGGCGTATTTTACCCAGTCGCGGCTCGAACGGGATATTCCCTGGAATCTGCGGGTGTTCTTCGGCCACGGCCTGGAATTCGACCGCCCCTTTGACATCCCCACGGCTACCGTCATCCGCCTCCAGGGGACCGAGCCGGAAAAGATCTACCGGGCTTCCTTTGCCCTCCTGGGGGTGCGCCAGGACACCACGGACAGCAATATCGAGCCCCGCCGGGGAGGCATCCTGAAATTTTCCAACCAGTTCGCCCCTAACTTCTTCGGCTCCGGCCTCCAGTTCGTCCAGTCGGTGTTGGACTTGAGGCGCTACCATGCCGTCGCCGACTCCAATTTTGTGGCGGCCGGGCGCGTCAGGATGGGAGTCATCCAACCCATCCAGTCCACCACCACGATCCCCATTTCCCGGCTCTTCTTCAGCGGCGGAGCCACCAGCGTCCGGGGTTATCTGCTGGACTACCTGGGCCCCCGCAACGCCACTAACGACCCCATCGGCGGCGAAGCGGTCATGGAACTCAGCCTCGAGGGACGCTTCCCGCTGCCCATCTACCCTAAAATCGGCGGGGTAGTCTTTATCGATGCCGGCAACGTCTTTCCCCGGCTCCACAATTTCGACCTGGGCCAGCTAAAATATTCCCCGGGGTTCGGCGTGCGCTATCTCTCCCCCATCGGCGCCATCGGGGTGGATATCGCCTTCCCCACCAACCGCATCAATTACCAGCAAGACAGCAACTACCAGGTCCACTTCACGGTGGGATATGGTTTTTAGGAGGAGGGCGGCCTGATGCGGCAGGTTAAGATATTGATGGTTTCCCTGGGACTCCTCCTGATGCTGGGGGGAGAAGGCCGGTGCGACTGGTGGACGGACCTCACCAATTGGGGCGGCCCTACCCTCCTCTCCCTCATCCAGGACCAGGTGAACGGCCGGGTTGCGGCCAAGGAAATTTCGGGCAATCCCATCTCCGGCCTCGTTTACCGGGACCTGACTATCACCGGTCCGGACGGCCAGATCGTCTTTACCGCCGACCGCCTGGGAATCCGCCTCTCCCTGGCCACGCTGCTCGCCTTCCATCTGGACCTGGGCGCCGTAGTCCTGGATAATCCTAAGTTTTATCTGGTTAAGGATAAATCCGGCCAATGGAATGTCAGCCGGCTCGTTAAACCCGAGGCCCAACCGGCCCCACCCGCTCAGCCCCAGGGCCTCGGGGGGAAAATCGCCGCCTACTTTTTCCGGGAGATCAATCTCGCCAATCTGCAGGTGGACGATGGCGAACTGGTCATCACCGACGACGGCGAAACCAGGCGCTTCCCCGGCCTGTACCTCAAGTCCAGCCTGATCCTCCGCCACTGGGGGCAGCCGCAGCAAGAGGCCCGGATCGACATCGCCAGCCTGCGGCTCACCACCCCCCAGGGCCGGGCCGAATTGGAGACCCGGTTGAGGTACGGTGAGGGCCTGGCCACCATCGATTCCCTGAACCTCAAGCTGGCCGGCCAAACCGTGATCTCGCTGGCGGGGCAGGTCTGCCAACCGCTCACCGGGCTCACCTGCACCCTGAGCGGCAAAATCGGCCCCCTGGCGGGCGCCAAGCTCCACGGCCTCTGGCCCCAATGGCCGGCCCCCTGGGACCTGTCCGGCGGCTTTTTTCTCAGCAGCACTCCGGAGGCGGGCAAAATCCGCCTCCAGGGGCAGATCGGCCAGGCCGCGGTTGAGGTCAAGGGAGACCTGGACGCCAGGGCCAAACCCGCGGTCTTTGAACTCGACCTGGACCTCAAGGGCCTGACCACGGCCCAACTCAAGGAAATCAACAATCCCGCCATCCAGAAAATCCAGGGCCTCAGCCCGGTCAACGCCCGCCTGCACCTCAAGGGCGCCGGCCTGCCCTGGAACCCCGAGTCCCTGGCGGCCAGCCTGACCATAGAGCCCTTCCGTTACCAGGAGCTCAAGGTGGAAAAGGCCCGCCTCGATCTGTCCGGCAACGCCCGGCACCAGGACCTGAAGGCGTCCGCGCAGGGGAATTTCGGCGCCATAGCCCTCACCGCCGCGGGCCGTCTCCTGCCCCTGGGGGACGCCGGACCGGGCCTGCACGGCGACCTGACCCTGGAGACGGGAAAATTTCAACCCGCCATGGTGGGAGTGAGCAAACTCGCGGGCAGCACTCTAACCACCTCATTTACCGGCAAGTTCCGCCTGCCGGCCAATTTTTCTCTGGCCCAGGCCTACCTGGCCGGAGACCTCAAGGCCAGCGGCCAGTTGAACCATACCCCCTTGCAGGCCCTCAAAGCCAGGTTCGCGCTCGAGGGGCGGAAGCTGACCCTTGCCCAGGCCGACGTGCAGATGGCGGGGCTGTCGGCCACCGTGAAGGGAACCCTTACCGAGGCCGGGATGGATGTCACCTTTACCGCCGCAGTGGCCGGTTCCCGGGCGGCGCCCCTGCCCCCGGGTACGGCCTTTGCCTCCCTGACGGCCGAAGGCGCCGCTCGGGGCCCCTGGAAGTCCCCCCAGATAAACCTGGCCGCCACGGTCCGGAAATTGTCCGTCCAGGGCGTCACCCTGGAGTCCGCGAACCTGAACGCGGCCCTGGCCGGTTGGCCGCCCCAGTCCGGGACCCTCAAGCTCCTGGGCAGCCAGATGCAGACCCCGGCCGGCGCCTTCACCCGCCTCCATCTCGAGGCCAGCGGCAGCAATGGCCAGTGGCAGTTCCAGGCCGCGGCTACCTCTCCTAAGGAGCCCAATTTCGAGCTGGGCGGGACCGCGGACCTGGCGGCCAGGCCCCTGGCCTTCAACATCGCCCGGGTCAACTGGCGCAGCCAGACCCTGACCCTGAAGAATCAGGCCCCCTTCCAGGTTCACCTGCTCCCCGGCTGGGAAATCTCCCCGGCGACCTTTCAGGTGGACGGCGGCACGGTGACCATCGCCGGCGCGGCCCGGGGCCAGGAACTCTCCGGGCGCCTGGAAGTCAAGAACCTGAACGCCGCCCTGTTGGCCCCGCTGGGCTTTCCCGCCACCGGCCAGGTCAACGGCCAACTGAGCCTGGCGGGCACTCCCCCGAACCCCGTCATCAACGGCCAACTGGCCTTGAGCGGTGGCCGCCTGCAAAATATTCCCATTCAGGTTTTCACCACCACCCTGAACTACCAAGGCGCTCAGATGCAGATCAGCGGCTATCTGGAGGCCGGACCCCAGCGCTCCCGCCTGGTGTGGAATGGGTCGGTGCCGGTGCAGATTTCCCTGGCCCCGGTCAGATTCTCCCTGGGCAACGACGGCCTCAACCTGCGGGTCCAAAGCGAAAATGTCAATCTCGGGTTGCTGACGATCTTCAGCAAGGAAGTCCTGTCTGCCTCCAGCCCCGTAACCGCCCAGGTGGAAGCCAAGGGCAATCCCCACAAGCCCCTGG
>JBAZKX010000271.1:0-4200 GCA_041650575.1 Desulfobaccales bacterium | reverse complement strand
GCGATACCGCGGTCGGGGGCGTCATCCAATTTGTGGCCATCCGAGGGGCGTTCATCCGGTTCCTGACCGGCAAGATCGACGCCGACCTGGTAGTGTCCGGGGCCATCACCCGGGGAGATACTACCCTCTTTGCCTTTCAGGACCGGTTCAGCGTGGCTTCACCCATCAAGCCCGGCCCGCCGGCCCCCAAGGAGGATGAACTGCTCCTGCGCCTGGCGGCCCGCACCTTCGCCGGCCACCTGTTGAACGAAATGCTGCTTTATTGGCCGCCTGCCGAAGGCAAATAGAGTTCCCCGAAGACCCGCACGATGAGGCGGGGCCGCTCTTTGGAGGTGGTGAAGAGCTCCACCAGGCCGGCATAGGGACCCGACTGCTGCCACTTGTTGCGCACCTCCAGGACATAAACCTTGTCCGGCACTTCCGGTTTGAGGGTCACCTCGATTTTGTCCGGGATGTTGCTGCGCACTTCCGTAATCTTCCAGGGGCCGGGCAGATGCGAGGTAAACCGAACCTGGCCCTTTACATCCTCGCCGGGGGCGCCGCGCAACCGCACGATATGGCTGGGCTGGATTTCGATGAAAGGCTGGGCCTTCCCCACCATCACCAGAGACAGGGCGGGCCGCTCCGGGTCATTAAGCCGGACCTTGGTCTCCTTCTTAAACTGGTGCAGCACCGAAAAGGGCTTGATGGTCAGGGTGATCCCGCCCTCCCCGCCGGGCGGAATGGTCTTGTCATAGCTGGACGCGGTGCAGGCGCAATCCGGGTCCACGTCTTCGATCAGTAATGGCGCAGCCCCGGTGTTCTTGATCACGAAGGTATGGGTCAGGGCTCGATCTTCGGTAATCTGCCCGAAATCAAAGGTGGTGGTCTCGATAACGGCTTGGGGCGCGCTCGCGGCCGCGAGGCTCGGCCCGGCCCAGGCCATGGCCCCCGCGGCCAGGAGAACCAGAACCCAGATGCGGCTGATCCGACGTAACTTCGGGTGGTTTAAGTGGTTCATCATGGCTGAATAGATCACGAAACGTTTAGGCTCCTTGAGGTGAAGGGTCGCCCTTTCCGGCCGTCGGGCGGCGTTCAGGCAAACTATGGCTGGCCGCCCGACCGCCGAACCTGGCGGCCCCAAGAATCTTACCCGCTATATTACCATAAACATTTGTCAAGGGCGGCCAAAAGATTTATGATAAGCTCGTCACCTAAAGGTTATCCCGGGTAATTTCAAAGACTTCTTCGGGACGGAGGTTTAAGTCCATGCCGCTCAAGCTTCAGCGTCTCGGGATTTCGGCGGCGTTGGCCCTGTTTCTCATGGGGGGCAATGGCTGGGCCGCACCGCCCCTTGAACAACCGCCGTTGACCAACTATATGCGCAGCGTCGTGGGCACGCCGGACGAATTGTCCCCCCTGGCCCCGGCCGAAGCGACCAAGGTGAGGAAAGTCGAGAATCGCTGGACCTGTGAAATCCAGGGGCAGCCCATGGTTTATAACGAAGGCACCTTGCGGTGGGAGCCCCAACGCCAGGAAAGTCAGACCAAATAAACGGGAGGGTTAAGAGATGCGCGTGAAGATTCGTCTCATCTGGATGGCCGTAATGGCTTCGCTGTTGATCAGCCTGGTAATAGGCTGCGCCTCTTCCTCGGGGCCGATCCAACAACCTCCGACCACCAGCCATATGCGCAGCACCGTTGGAACTCCGGATGAGATCTGCCCGTTGGTGCCCGGAGAAGCACGCAACGTGCGCAAGGTCGGCAACCAGTGGATCTGCGACTTGAATGGCCAGACCATGATCTATAACGACGCCACCCAGCGGTGGGAACCTAAGCAGAAGTAACGCCATCAGGATTAGGAAGGGTTGACCGGCGCCCCAGGCCTGGTTTACCCAGGATGAAACACGCTTTCCAGGAGACCATCAGCCATGCCCAAGAGTGCGATCCACCGCCAGACCCGGGAAACCGAAGTGCATCTGGAACTGGAACTGGACGGCCGCGGCCAGGCCGACATCGACACCGGCATCCCGTTCCTCGACCACATGCTTACCCTCTTCACGGCCCACGGCTACTTCGATCTGGCCGTCAAGGCGGTCGGCGACCTGCACGTGGATCAGCACCACACCGTGGAAGATATCGGCATCTGCCTGGGGCATGCCTTCCGGGAGGCTCTGGCCCAGCGGCCGAAGGTAAGGCGTTACGGCGAGGCCCGGGTGCCCATGGACGAGGCCCTGGCCCAGGTGACCGTGGACCTGAGCAACCGCCCCTTCCTCCACCTGGAGGT
The DNA here is from genome assembly GCA_041650575.1 of Desulfobaccales bacterium. Classification (GTDB taxonomy): domain Bacteria; phylum Desulfobacterota; class Desulfobaccia; order Desulfobaccales; family 0-14-0-80-60-11; genus 0-14-0-80-60-11. The sequence continues at coordinate 1,935 of JBAZKX010000271.1, read as the reverse complement.
TCAACTGCCTCCCGGCGGCGCGGGAATGGACCCCCAGTTGCTCAAGGAGTTCTGGCGGGCCGTTTCCATCCACGGCGGCATGACCCTGCACATCACCGTGCCCTACGGCGAGAATACCCACCACATCCTGGAGGCCGTCTTTAAGGCCGCCGGCCGGGCCCTGGACACCGCCACCCTGCCGGAGCCCAGGGCCACAGGAGTGCCGTCCACCAAGGGAGTGCTTTAGAGTCAGTTGCCAGTTGCTTGGACCGCCATTTTTCGAGGTCTTATCTAAACCCGGTGCGCCGGGCCTCCGTGCCCGCTAGACAAATCTTTTTCAGTTTCCCCAATCCGTGGCTCTTTATTGACCACTGGCTACTGACCCCTGCTTTTAATGAAGGTGCCGTTGCGGTATTCCTCGAAGGCCACTCTTAACTCCTCTTCCGTGTTCATCACAATGGGCCCGTACCAGGCCACCGGCTCGCCGATGGGCCGGCCGGACACCAGCAGGAACCTCACCGGCTCGCCTTCCGTGGAGACCATGATCTCTTCGCCGTCTTCGAAGAGCACCAACATGCCGTTGCTGACAAACGGCTCCCATTGCATATCGAAGTAGTTGAGCCCTTCCACTTCATGGGAAAAGGGCTTCTTCTCCTTACAGAAATATCCCTGGCCCCCGATGACATAGGCGAACACCGTGTGGCCCCGCCGGGTGGGGTGGCGGAATTCCGCGCCCGCGGGCACCGTGACGTCCAGATACTCGGGGTCGGTGACTACGTCCCGGACCGGCCCGGTCACCTCCCCTACCCTGCCGGCAATAATCTTGATGGTGACCCCTCCGGGCCGAGTCACTTCCGGGATGTCCCGGCTTTCCACCCCCCGGTAACGCGGCGCCATCATCTTCTGAGTCTTGGGCAGATTGGCCCACAACTGAAAGCCCTCCATCGCGCCGGCCGGGTCCCCCTTGGGCATCTCCTGGTGGATAATGCCGCTGCCCGCGGTCATCCACTGCACGTCGCCCGAGGAAATCACCCCTTTGTTCCCCATGCTGTCGCCGTGCTCCACATCGCCCTTGAGCACATAGGTGATGGTCTCGATGCCTCGGTGCGGGTGCCAGGGAAACCCCTTGAGGAAATCCGCCGGCTTATCCGAGCGAAAATCGTCCAGGAGCAGGAACGGGTCGAACATCGGCACCTCGCTAAACCCGAACACCCGGTGCAGCCGCACCCCGGCCCCTTCCATGGTGGCCTTCGCCTTCAACACCTTGCGGATATTTCTGGTAGTTGGCATTTTTGATCTCCAAAGTTTTAGTCTGCGGATCGCCAGACCCTTTTCCTTCAAAGATAAGACCAGCCAGGCAAAAATAAAGTCACGCAGCTATTTATGAATATCAGGGAAAACCAACCCCGGCAGCGGTACAAAAGGTTCTGTGCGCCTCTACCCCACGCCACCCCATTTTTTCCCAAAAATTTCTCCTTTCCCTTGTTTTTTCTGGAAAGATGATTAATTATATAGTTGCTAGGACGTTCAGTCTGAGCACCGGGAAGGTTACGGGGAGACGGCCAGTCGGCCGCACCCAACGAGGGTTGGATCGCCCTCCGGACTGGACTTCAAAGCTACCTGCTTGGCTCCGAGCAGCAGGCCGGCCGAGATCCAAAGGTTTCCGAAGGCCGGTCGGGCGCTGATAGCCGGAAGCGGCAATAGATGCCCGCCCCCCAGCCGAGCAGTGAGTGCGGCCACGGAACGTTCCGGACGAAGGTTCGGCGACTTCCCAAAGGGGATTTCGAAAAAGGTTCCGTGATCCTGGGAAGCCGGGGAAGCCAGTTGAATCCCCCTCCTGGCAAGGAGGCATCTGGGTCCCCGGCTTTCCCTCGTTTATCCTCCTGGTTCGGCCTCCCTCCGATTACCCCGTACTCCACGAGACCTTGGCGCCCGAAAAGGCGGGGAAACCCCGCC
>JBAZKX010000270.1:0-4201 GCA_041650575.1 Desulfobaccales bacterium | reverse complement strand
GCACAACGGCCCGGGAATAATGGGCGGCTGGATGACGCGGCCCTGCTGGATCGCATGTTTACCTCGAAGAGCGGCCCGAAAATCCGGGCGCTATGGGCCGGGGACATATCGGGCTATATCTCCCACAGTGAGGCAGACCAGGCCCTTTGTAATTATCTTGCGTTCTGGACGGATCGGGACCCTGCCGCGATTGACCGGCTTTTCAGGGGATCAGGGCTATACCGGCCTGACAAGTGGGGGGATCGGTCCGATTACCGGGATCGGACCATTGGCGCGGCAATAGCGGCAACCTCGGAGGGATACCACCCATCCCCGGCGGCGCGGGGTGATTTCATCCCCGAAACCCTGACCCCTCGGGAAGCTGAGACCTGGGGGGAGACCGGCGACGCCCGGCTTCTGGCGCAAGAATACCGGGGCCGGCTGGTATACGATCACGCGGCTGGGCAATGGCTGGCGTGGGCGGGGCATTGGTGGGAGCCTGACCGATGCGGGGCCGCAGTGAAACACGTTTCAAATGACATTGCGGCCTTATATCTGACAGAGGCGGCAACGGCCCGCAAAGCCGACGATCAAAAAACCTCGGACGCCCTACAGAAACGGGCAAGGCAGTTACGGGATCGGCGGCGCTGTGAAAATGTCCTATTTCTGGCGGCCCGGCCCTATTTGGGGATCGTGGGCGACGAATGGGACCGGGACCCCTGGGCGCTGGGCTGTGTCAATGGCGTTTTGGATCTCAAAACGGGGACCCTCAGACCGGGCCGGCCCGCTGATTACATTCAGGCCCATTGCCCGACAGAATGGGCCGGCCTGGACGCCCCGGCCCCAACCTGGGAGCAGTGTATCTCCGATGTCCTGGGCGGGGATCTGGAGCTGATAGCGTTCACACAACGGCTTTTGGGCTATGCTGTGGCCGGCCTGACCACAGAGCATATTTTCCCGATCTTATGGGGCGACGGGCGAAACGGGAAAAGTACCATTTTGGAAACCCTGAAAAGCGTGTTGGGCGATACCCTGGCAATGCGGACCGAAGCCGACGCCCTAATGATTACGGGCCGGGATGTGGCCGGCGACGCCCCGAAACCCTATCTTTTCGCAATGCGCGGCAAGCGGTTGTGTTGGGCCTCAGAGAGCCGGGAGGGGCGGCGGTTGGATGTCAACCTGATTAAGACCCTGGCCGGCGGGGATACCATGAACGTGAGGACACTACACGGGCGGCCTGTGAGCTGGGAGCCAACCCATACCCTGTTTCTACTCACAAACAACAGGCCGCAGATTTCCCCCGATGACCGGGCTATTTGGGACCGGGTCCTGTTGATCCCATTCACACAACGGTTTGTGGATGACCCCGGCCCTGGGGAGCTGCAACGAGACCCGGACATTAAGCAAAAGCTGTTATCGGAGGCATCGGGAATATTGGCCTGGTTGGTCCGGGGCTGTTTGGAATGGCAGCGGGGCGGGCTGAGACCTCCACAGACGGTCAAGACACAGACCGAAGAATACCGGCGCGAAGAGGACACGGTGCAACAGTTCTTAGATGACCGATGCGTGACCACCGGCCCCGGGGCAGCGGTGTGTACCACCCGGGCCGGAGAATTGTACGCGGCCTATAAGCAATGGGGGCAATCATCCGGGTTGGAAGTGATCTCTTCAACGGCTTTTGGGCGGAGGCTGGGCAAGCTGGGGTACACCAAAGACAAGAAACCAACCGGGCTTGTTTATCAGGGGATCGGGTTATTGCCTTAGTGACGCTAAGGAGTATGCATAGTTTGGGCCAAAATGCATAGTTTTTGCCCAAAAAGTAAAGATTAGCATGTACACGCCTCGCGAAGAGGAAATATAAGAAATACTATGCAAACTATGCAGAACCCTGCATAACCCTGCATGGGGGAGCTGCATAACTGTGAAAAGCGGGGAGGCGGACCGATGAAAAGCAAAGCTGTGTCAACGATTGTCAACGAAAATCAAGGGTTGAGCGTTGAGCAAGTGCGCGTGATCGAGCTGCTATTGGCAGGGCAGAGCCAAGCGGCGGCGGCCCGGGAAGTGGGGATCGCCGCGGAGACCGTGAGCCGGTGGATGTCCGGGGATGCGGTCTTTGTGGCAACCCTGAACCGGCAGCGTTTAGAGCTGTGGCAGCGTTCCAAGGCCCGGCTGTGGCAGTTGACTGAAACGGCCCTGAACACGGTTGAGGACATCATGACATCCCGCGGTGTCTCGGACGCGGTGAAATTGCGGGCGGCCCTGGCGGTCCTGGGAGCGTGTGAAAAGGCCCCAGGCGGAGCCACAGAGCCGGCGGACGTTCGCAGCGGCTGGGCTATGGTAGAAATGCTGCGCTTCCCGTGACTGGCGGCCATAAGACCATGGGCAGGGGGGACAGCGAAGTATATAGGTTGGCGGGGGTGTATGTGTAGGGATCACACAGACACAGACCGACAGGGAAAATGATACTAAATGGCACTTTTTGCAGTTTTAGATGGTTTTTGATGGTTCCTACAGACATAGCCGGCAGCGAAAACATACCCCCTCAGGCGTGGACAGAAACGCAAGAAATGGCAAGAAATAGCAAGAAATGGCAAGAACAACAAGCCGATCTCCCGGTGGTGCGGTGCGGCGGAGACCGTTTAGGCGGGAGAGAAACGGGCCGGCCCCTGGGCATGTTACAGATTGACGCTATAAAAAGCGGTCTCCCGGCGCGGGGATCGGGGCCGGTGATCTCCCCAGCGCGGCCCGGTTGCAGCGGTTGCAACACAAAAAGCGCGGTGATCTCCCCAGGGGCGGCGCTGCATTGCAGGACTTGCAAGACAAAAAAGCATAGAAAAATCCATGTTTTTGCAGGTTTTTGCAGGCCCTGGGATCGGGGCCGGCATTGTAAAACAATCAGGAACAATGGGGATGACTTCTCAGGCCCGGGGATCGGCGGCATATCACGTCACCACAGAGCGTCACCACCGGGGATCTCGGGCCGGACCTGTAAAACAGGCGATAACAGGACGATCCCCAGGCGGGGGGATCGGGAGCCGTTCCTGGTTCGTTTTGGTTGAATCTGGTACGGATGACCCCCCAGGCCCGGGGATCGGGAGCGGGCAAGTTGAGAAAAAAGCTGTTTGCCTTAATGCGCGTTAAGGGGCCGGCCCTGTTTGTGTTGCAGGGCGGCGAATGGTGGTTGATCTGTCCCGATTGCGCGGAGCGGGCCGGGGTGGGGAGTTTGGCGGTTGGGCAGAGGGCATGGGGGCAATTGCGACAAATGACATGACATGGCATAATCTTGTCATGTTCAGGGGGTGACATGACATGACAAACTTTGTCACATTGGCGGAGGCGGCGCGGGTCCTGGGAAAGTCTCCCCGGACAATCCAACGGATGATCGGTGACGGGCGGCTGACAGTGACACGACAGGGCCGGCGGGTTGTCGTTGATCTTGACGCAATAAACACGCCTGAGAGTGACACGGTTGACGACATTGGCACGACAAAAGACGACATGGGCGACAAAATGGCGGAGTTGGTGGCGGAGTTGGCACAAGTCAAGGCAACCCTTGAGAGCGTGACACAAGAGCGTGATTATCTGCGGCAAACCCTGACACGGGAGCAAGAATTACACGCCATGTCACTGACATTGACACGACAGATTGACGCCCCCAGGGGAGACCCTAGCCGGCCCTGGTGGCGGTTTTGGTGAAACGATGACTGAGATTGACGATGACACGCGGCAGTGCGATTGCAGGGGGGACTTCCCCCCGATGACCAGGATACCGGCCCCCTCAGTGGATCGCTTTTATCTGTGTTCGATCTGTCACACGGTCCGGGTTGAACACGCGGTTTACAACATCCCGGGGACCATCGGGGCCGTTACGTTTCACGCCCTCGGGGATGACGATCTCCCGGCGTTGGTCCGGGAGCTGGCCGGGCAATTGCTGGATCGGGACGATTACGACCAACCCGAACTCTTTTGATCCTGTGGAGACCCCCTTGACATCCCCTTTTTTTAGGTGTATAATGGTTATGAGAAGATAAGTTCTCAATACTATTCTACATAAGTAAGATAGTGCGAACCAATTATGAAGAAAACGGCCAAAAGGGGGGCAAAATGACCGAAAACGGGACAGAGCTGGCGGTACACGGGGATACCATCCCGGCGGTTGAGGGCGGGGACATTCTCCCGACCAGGGCGGACCAGAACGCGGCGGCGGTCTACCTGGCGGGTC
>JBAZKX010000269.1:0-4217 GCA_041650575.1 Desulfobaccales bacterium | reverse complement strand
ACGAAGGTGCCGCTGTCTCGGCCAAGTGCTCGGCGAACTTGTGCTGTGAGTGAAGACACTCACTACGCGTGGCTAGACGAAAAGACCCCGTGGAGCTTTACTGTAACTTGGCATTGTGTTATGGTCTTGAATGCGTAGGATAGGTGGGAGCCTTTGAACCCCGGCTTGAGGGCTGGGGGGAGGCAACGGTGAAATACCACCCTTTCGGGTCTGTAACCCTAACGTCAGGCCGTAATCCGGCCGACGGACATTGCCAGGCGGGCAGTTTGACTGGGGCGGTTGCCTCCCAAAGAGTAACGGAGGCGTCCAAAGGTTCCCTCAGGGTGGTTGGCAATCACCTATAGAGCGCAAGGGCAGAAGGGAGCTTGACTGTGAGGCCTACAAGCCGAACAGGGACGAAAGTCGGGCCTAGTGATCCGGTGGTTCCGCATGGAAGGGCCATCGCTCAACGGACAAAAGCTACCCCGGGGATAACAGGCTTATCGCGCCCAAGAGTTCACATCGACGGCGCGGTTTGGCACCTCGATGTCGGCTCATCACATCCTCCCGCTGGAGCAGGTGGGAAGGGTTGGGCTGTTCGCCCATTAAAGTGGTACGTGAGCTGGGTTCAGTACGTCGTGAGACAGTACGGTCTCTATCTGCCATGCGCGTAGGAAGCTTGAGAGGAGTTGACCATAGTACGAGAGGACCTGGTTGAACGAACCTCCTGTGTCCCAGTTATCCTGCCAAGGGTACCGCTGGGTAGCGGTGTTCGGAAGGGATAAACGCTGAAAGCATCTAAGCGTGAAACCCGCCTCAAGATAAGGCTTCCCTTCTCTGCGGGCAACCGCGGGGACTAAAGGACCCCGGAAGACTACCGGGTTGATAGGTCGAGAGGTCGCGTAGCTTGCGATCATACGAAAGTGTAAGCCCCGTGAGGGGTTGAGCGAACCGATACTAATCGTCCGTGAGGCTTGGCCATATTCTTTAATCATTAGACGTCACCTTGCCTTTTTGGCTAAAATTTGATAAACTGGATCCTTCGGGTCCGGGACAAAGCGGAGTTCGTCGCGCTCGTAACGCTACGATGGTGGTACCCGCAGTATGAAGTACCATTAACCCATACTCCCGCCTGAAATTAGAGAGAGGGTTACGGCCGCGCGGAAGTAATGTATGCGGCCAAATATGTCGAGGAGCTGCCGAGGCCGGTGATGATTCCGGCAGGGAAACACCCGTTCCCATTCCGAACACGGCAGTTAAGCCTGCAAGGGCCGATGGTACTAGCGCCCAATCCGGCGCTGGGAGAGTAGGTATCGCCGGCCTCGTCAGCTCCTTGACGACAAGTGAAAATGCGACGGCTCTTTTTGGGGGCGATATGCCTCCTGGGTACCCTTTTACTGTCTATTTCGGACAGCGCTTCACAGACCCTGGCCACCACGGCCCGGCAGATGGATGCTGGCGCGTGGAAGGCCGTATTTTTTTATCAGGGTACCCGGGACCAAGACCTGACCTTCTCGGTCGCTGACGCAGCGAACTGCGTGGCGAACGGGGCCTTCGCACCGACCTTCCCGTGCGGCGGTTCGTCCGACGTGGACGCCGAGGGGAACGGGGGCGCCGGCATCTTTAAGCTGATTTACCAGCCCTACGAGCGCCTGCAGTATTACGTTTCCGGAGGGGCCGGGAACTACAGCCTCAAGATCCCGACGACGGGCGGCATCAAGACCCTGACGGCGGACAGGCCCGGCGCCCTATACGGCGCGGGGTTCCGGGCGGTCCTCATGCCCGAGGTCGCTGTCAAGCTGGGCAAGCACCACATGGAGCTCGACGCCCAGGGGCAGAAGAGCGAGCTGGAGCCCCTGAGGCTGATGCGGCCCGCTCTGACTGTGGACGCCGGCGCGGGCTGGCAACGGTACAATTTTAACGAGCTTCGCCCCGTCGATGCGGCGGCTGATGGGCAGATCGACCAGCGGTTGGACCTATGGCAGCTGCAGCTCGCCCTCGAGGCGAGCCAGAGCATCCAGTTCGCGGACAGCGACCTCGTCCTCGAGCCGTATGGCGGGGTGAAGTGGCTTAGGAACAGGGCCGATCTGAAGGACCTCCGGTCGGGAGAGCATCGCGGCGGGACTAAGGATTCGATTTCTCCCTTCGTGGGCCTGAACGTGCCGGTCGGCAAGAAGGAAGGCATCTTTGCGGAGGCCTCGTTCGTCAACGGGATCCAGTACGGGGCCGGACTGAACATTCGTTTCAAATAGGCGGAGATTTATGAAGCTTACAAGGGAACAGAAAAAAGAGCAGTCGAAGGGCCTGTCGGAGGTGCTCAAGGGCTCGGCGCATCTGTATTTTACCGGGTACCAGGGGCTCAAGTTCAAGGATATCGCCGAGTTGCGGGCGCAGCTGAAGCCCATCAAGTGCGGCTACCGCGTTGTCAAGAACTCCATACTCCATCACGCCCTCAAGCAGGCCGGGGTCGCGATCGAGTCCACGACCCTGCTGGACGGCCCGAACGCCCTGCTCTGGGCGCAGCAGGACGATCCCGTGTCCCCGGCGCGGGTCTTGGTGAAGTTCGCCAAGACCCACCAGGCTTTGAAGCTCAAGGCCGGGTTCGTCGGCGGGTGCTGGATGACGGCCGTAGACTGCCAGAAGCTCTCGACTCTGGGGACCCGGCCCGAGCTGCTGACCCAGCTGGCCGGGGCGTTGTACTCGACCTTGGCTCAGGGGGCGTGGGTGCTGGCCGCTCCGATCCGCGATTTCGTTCTGGTGTTGAAAGCCGTGCAGGAGAAGAAGGGGGCCGAGGCCAAGGCCTAAGCCCGAAAACACGCAGTCCTGCGAGGGATGAACCCGTCCGGATGAGGGTGCTGCGCTAAGGAGAAACTGATGAGCACCGCGACCAAGTTGAGCAAAGAAGAGATCGTCGAGCAGATATCCAATCTGACCGTTCTGGAGCTGGCGGATCTGGTGAAGGCAGTCGAGGAGAAGTTCGGCGTGAAGGCCGCCCAGGTGGCTGCCGTCGGCGCCGCTCCGGCCGCCGCGGCCGCTCCCGCCGCCGAAGAGAAGTCCGATTTCACCGTCATGCTGAACTCGGCCGGCGACAAGAAGATCCAGGTGATCAAGGTCGTCCGCGAGCTCACCGGGCTCGGTCTCAAAGAGGCCAAGGACCTCGTCGAAGGCGCCCCCAAGGCCGTGAAGGAAGGCGTGGCGAAGGGCCAGGCCGAAGAGTGGAAGAAGAAGCTCGCCGAGGCGGGCGCGATCGTCGAGTTGAAGTAGTTCGTTCCCGTGAAACCGGCCGGAGCGCCTTCGGAGAAGGCGCTCCGGCTGGGCCACACGACGTCCCGTCGGACCGGAAGGACAATAGGGAAACGAAGCGCCCTTCGGCGAAGCCGAGGGACGCACTAGAGGAACCGGATGAAGCGAATCAACTTCTCGAAGATCCAGCAAGTCCAAGAGATGCCGGACCTACTGGAGATGCAGAAGAGGTCATTCTACGACTTCCTGCAGGAGGAAACGCCGGGCACCGAGCGCGCGCTCCAGGGCCTGCAGGCGGGTTTCCTGGACGTTTTCCCCATCGAGTCGGCGGACGCGAGCATGGTCCTCGATTTCGTGCGCTACAGCTTCGGCAAGCCGCGCTACGCGACCGTCGAGGAGGCGCAGGCTCACGACGCCACCTACGCGACGACGCTGAAGGCGGTCCTCCGTCTGTCCTCCCGGCAGCCCTCCGGCAAGCTTAAGCAGATCATCGAGCAGGAAGTCGTGCTCTGCGACATCCCGCTCATGACCGACGCGGGCTCCTTCATCATCAACGGCGCCGAGCGGGTGGTCGTCAGCCAGCTGCACCGCTCCCCCGGCATCATTTTCGAGGAGGACGAGGAGAAGAAGATCTCGAACCTCGGCCGCAAGCTGTTCTTCGCCCGGGTCATCCCCTACCGCGGCGCTTGGGTCGAGTTCGAGTTCGACCTGAACAACGCCCTTTTCGTCCGCGTCGACCGCAAGAAGAAATTTCCGGCGACGGCGTTCCTGCGAGCCTGCGGCATCGAGTCGGACGCCGAGCTCCTGCAGATCTTCTACGCCTGCGAGGACGTGAAGGTCGCCCCGGACGCCACGGACCAGCTGCTGCGGCGCATCTGCGCCGAGGACGTGGTGGACAAGTCCACCGGCGAGGTCCTCCTCGAGGCGCGTCACCCCGTGACCCATGAGTCCATCAAGCGGATGCTCGAGAAGGGCATCTCCAAGGTCAAGCTGAT
>JBAZKX010000268.1:0-4231 GCA_041650575.1 Desulfobaccales bacterium | reverse complement strand
CCTTTGGCAGAGCGCATCCTGGCGCGGCAATTGGCCGAGGGGCTCAATTCCCCCCTCACCTCCAGCGCCGGACGCCTCTTCGACGCGGTGGCCGGGGCATTAAACGTCTGCCGCACCCGCACCTACGAAGGCCAGCCGGCCATGGAACTGGAGATGGCCGCGGCTGAAGACGTTGGCGGCTTCTATCCCGCGCCCGTCAAACCCGAGGGGGACCTCCTGGTCCTGGACACCCTGGCCGTCTTTAGCGGCGTCCTGGCGGATTACCACGCCGGGGTGGAACCAGCCATCATCGCCGGACGCTTCCATCAGAGCGTGGTGCGGCTCCTGGCGGATGCCTGCGAGTTGCTCCGCGACCGCACCGGGCTCAACCTGGTGGCCCTGTCCGGCGGCGCGTTTCAGAACGCCCTGCTCTTCACCGGGCTGCAACGCACCCTCCGGACCCGGGGCTTTGAGGTCCTCAGCCATACCTTGACGCCGCCCAACGACGGCTCTATCGCCCTGGGCCAGGTGGCCGTGGCCGCGGCGCGGCTGGACGGGAAAAAAATGCCCTAAGACTTAAGACCAGGACCGGGGCAAGTTTTTTTATGAGGATCCCCCTGCCCTTTCAAACTCTTCTCCCATCCCCCTGAAATATGGGTTAAAATAAAGCAAAGAAAAAACTAAGGCTATCTAAGGAAAAGATGCCCTTTAGGCCATATATCTATTAAGGTACCTGCAGCGGGTTTTCGGAGAATCGGCATATGCGTCGGATCATTCGTATTTCTTTGGGGGTGATATTGATTCTGCTGGGCATACCCGGGCTTATCCTTCCCATCCTGCAGGGTTGGCTGTTCCTGGCTTTAGGGGCCTTGTTGCTTTCCATAGATATTCCTTTTTTTGATCGGCTGGTTCAATGGCTGGAAACCCGCATCCCGGTGGTAAAAAAACCGATGGAACGCTTACGCAAGTTTCTCAAAGGGCCAGAAAATCGATCCTAACCTCTTATATCAAGGTTAAATCTTATGTGTCTTGCCATTCCCATGCGTCTCATTGAAATCGACGGGGTCGCGGCCGTGGCCGAAGTGGACGGGGTGACCCGCCAGGTGCGCCTCGATCTGCTCCCCGAGGCGGTCCTGGGCGATTACGTGCTCATTCACGCCGGGCTGGCCATCGCCCGGGTGGACGCCGAGCATGCCGAGGAAACCCTCACCCTCCTCAGGAACCTGGCCGATGAAGTTTATTGACGAGTTCCGGGACCGGGCCCTGGTCCAAGACCTGGCCCGGCGCCTGGCGGCCCTGGCGATCGCCCCCGTCACCATTATGGAGGTCTGCGGCACCCATACCATGGCGGTGGCCCGGTTCGGCCTCAAGTCCCTGCTGCCGCCCGGGGTGCAGTTGATTTCGGGTCCCGGCTGCCCGGTATGCGTCACCGCCCAGATCGATCTGGACGCCTTCCTGGCCCTGGGTCAGGAACCGGACACGGTCCTGGTCTCCTTCGGCGACATGCTCCGGGTCCCCGGCACCCGGACTTCCCTGGAAGGCCTGCGGGCCCAGGGGGCCGACGTGCGGGTGGTGTACTCCCCCCTGGACGCGGTGGAGTTGGCTCGGGAGACTCCGGCGAAACAGGTGGTTTTCTTCGGGGTGGGCTTTGAAACCACCATGCCCGCCACCGCCCTGGCCATTCAGACCGCGGCCGGCTACGGCCTGGAAAATTTCTCCGTCTGGTGCGTCCACAAGACCATGCCCGCGGCGCTGAAGGCGCTCCTGGCCAGCGGCGAAGTGCGGGTCTCGGGGCTGCTGTGCCCCGGCCACGTCACCACCATCATCGGGACCGAGGCTTACGATTTTATCCCCGCGCAATTCGGCCTGCCCTGCGCAGTCACCGGCTTTGAGCCTGTGGACGTGCTCTTGGGGGTGGAATCGATTCTGCGCCAACTCAAAGAGGGGAAGCCAGGGGTGGACAACGTCTATACCCGGGCGGTTCAGGTCCCGGCCAACCCCCGGGCCCGGCAACTGCTGGCCGAGGTGTTCGCCCCGGACGACGCCCCCTGGCGGGGCCTGGGCGTCATTCCCGGCAGCGGCGTCAGGATTCGCGAGACTTACGCCCGCTTTGACGCCCGGGAGCGCTTCCCCCAGGTGTGGGAAGGCCTCACCCCGCCGCCGCCCTCCGCCTGCCGCTGCGGCGAAGTGCTGCGGGGCGTCCTGCGCCCCATGGAGTGCCCCCTGTTCGGCAAAGCCTGCACCCCGGCCCAACCCCTGGGCCCCTGCATGGTCTCCTCCGAGGGCGCCTGCGCCGCGGCGTATAGATACGAAAGATAGATGAAGGGCGAAAAGGGAAAAAGGGAAAAAGGCGAAAAGAGAAGTGATGGGATTTTAATTTCTTTTAACCTTTTCGCCCTTTCGCCTTTTCGCCTTTTCCCCCTTTAATTCAATAGATATTTTGGCCACCTCCCACTATCCTGAAAGGGTATATATTTGATATGTCACGCATTCTCTTGAGTCACGGCGCCGGCGGACGGGAGATGACCACGCTCATTGACGAGGTCTTTCTGGCCCGGTTCGGCGACCCCAACCGGGTGGGCGACGACAGCGCCACTTTCCTCCTGGAATCCCATCAGTTGGCCTTCACCACCGACTCCTTCGTGGTGGACCCCCTGTTTTTCCCCGGCGGCGACATCGGCCGCCTGGCGGTGGCGGGCACGGTGAACGATCTGCTGACGGCCGCGGCCCGGCCCCTGATGTTATCCGCCTCCTTTATCCTGGAGGAAGGCCTGGAAATCGCGATATTAGAAGCCATCGCCGACTCTATGAACCGCACCGCGGCCGAAGCCGGGGTGCCCATTGTCACCGGGGACACCAAGGTGGTGCCCAAGGGGTCCGCGGACAAGGTCTTTATCACCACCGCGGGAGTGGGGCTGGTGCTGCGGCCGGGAGTCTCCGGGGCCGCCGCGGCCGCAGGCGATGCCATCCTCCTCACCGGCTCGGTGGGGGATCACGGCACCGCGGTGCTGCTGGCCCGGGAAAAACTCCTGGACGGCGAAGCCATCGCCAGCGACGCCGCGCCCCTTACCGGGCTGGTCCTGAACCTGCTGGAAGCGGGCCTCGAGGTCCACGCCATGCGGGACCCCACCCGGGGCGGCATCGCCTCGGCCTTGAACGAAATCGCCCGCCAATCCCAGGTGGCCATGGAGATCCAGGAGGCCCGGGTGCCGGTGGCGCCCGCGGTGGCCGCGGCCTGCGAAGCCCTGGGCCTGGACGTCTTCAAGGTGGCCAATGAAGGCAAAATGCTCATCCTCGTGGCCCCGGGGGACGCCGACCGGGCCCTGGCCCTGGTGCAGCAATCCCCTTATGGCCGGGAGGCCCGGATCATCGGCCGGGTGAGCGCCGGCCCCGCCGGCCGGGTACAGGTCCGCACCGTCATCGGCACCGCCCGCATCCTGGACCCGCCTTCCGGAGACCTGCTGCCGCGCATCTGTTGAGGCGCGGCCCGCCTAAAACCCGGCACAGTTATGATCTCCTGCCGATTCTTCATCAAATGGTGGCACAGGCGTCTCGCCTGTGCGGATGCAGGCTGAAGCCTGCGGCTACACGAAATAATAATCTTCTAACCTCTCGTTCCCAAGTTAAACTTGGGAACGAGAGGTGAAACGAAAAACACAGGGGCGGGTATAAAACCAGCCCCTGCGCTTTTTTGGCCGTTTCAAGACTTGAATTCGCCCGGGCAGTCCACTCAATCTCCTGGCCGAAAGTTGAGAGGACGAGCCCGAGTGTGCTTCGGGATTAACACTTACAGCTTATTTTCATGGCACAGAGTGCAGGTGATCGCGGTGCCCTTAGTCACATTTACCGTGCGCCGGTCAGGTCCCTGGAGCGTCCGGTTAGCCTTGACTTCGGACAGTACGGTGCCTTCGCCCTTGAGCCCGTGACAGGCCCGGCAGCTATCCTTATTGCGCTCCGCGAAGTCTTCGTGACTCATGTTCCAGTTGGGATCGTTGACATTATGCATCCCATGGGGGCCGTTCGTCGTCAGGGGCAAGCCCGTGCCGTGACAGGCCGTACATTCTGCGATGATCCCGTCATGGCCCTGAATCTGGGTAGCCGTAATATTGTCATTGGTCCCGGCCCGGGTCGGCCAGATGGCATGGGGACTGCCGTGGCAGGACTCGCAGGCCATGCCGTTGTGCCCCTGGCTTAACCGATAGAGCGTCGTATCACCTTCGGCGAACCGCTTGTTCGTCGCCAATATCGGCGT
>JBAZKX010000267.1:0-4243 GCA_041650575.1 Desulfobaccales bacterium | reverse complement strand
CGTGGCTGAGGGCGAAGATTCACACCCAGGGCAACCGGCTCTGGGCCCGGCCGCTGGTGAAGGAAGTCACGGGAGAGGACTTGACCCCCCGGTTTCTGGTGACGTATCTACAGCGTAAATTTGGGGCACTGTATGGTTTTTAGGACGGGCGCGGCGTTGATCGCGCCCGCCTGAGGCTGGCGGGGTGGTTCTACTTCGGCATTGACTTCACGGCGTTCGCGGCGATCACCGGCCGATCGGTCCCCAGGTCAATCAGGGTATCGACTGCGGAGCCCATAATAAAGATACCTACCGCCAGGATCAACCACCAGGCCAATTTTCCTGCTAGTCGCATCATCAACCCTCTCGCCTCCGTCTTTTCTGGTCAAAATCATACCCTTGGCGGCCGGCCCGGGCCATCCGGTGAACTACTGATTAAGGCGGGGGATATATCGGTAATTGAGGCGGGGAGTCTTACCGGACGCGGCCGGGGCCAGGGTAAGCAGGTCAGGACCCTTTTCGCAGCTTAACCGTGCCGGGGGCATTTGGTGAGATTAGGCTTTTAGATAGATAAAATTAGGGAAATTCCTATTGCCATACCAAAGTTGATGCACTAATCTGGGGCAGTTTTTATTGAGTAGAAAGTAATAACTGCTATAATAAGCTTTAGTTAGTTTATTGAATTCAAGTTATTGTATTATTAAATATCTTCGGCTATGCTGTAAAAGATTGAAGAATTTAGTGATATGACTTCCTATCAGCGTCGTCTCTTCAAGGAGGAAGGGCGATTAAGACCCTCTTACTTATTTTAGCGGCGTACGCCGCCTATACTCTCTTATCGGCTTGGACCCGCCGAAACCACCGGCTGTTTGAACTTGAGAAATCCGGGCGCGCCTGGCGGCGAGTGGTGAGCGTCAGTTTCTGGTTGAGCCTGGGAATGATTTATGGGCTGGTGGTCTGGGCCGGCGACCAGCATCAGAATCTTCGGATCGGGAGATTTCTCGGCACGGGCTGGGCCGACAGCGGCGTAGAAAATCCCGGCAAGATCGAGGATTATTGCTCGCCCAGCGCCAAGAAATCCGAAGATAAACCCGGTTATGCCTTTCTGCATCCCGATTCCCCCCCGAATCAACCGGCCGCGTTGAAAAAACCGTCTCCGAAGGCCAGACCCATGCGCCGACCCAAAGCCCGCAAAGATAAAGCCCCGAAGAACCTGGCCCAAAGGTAGAACCCCTGCAAAATCCTCTCCCTCCCTCAGGGGCCTGAACTGAACCGTTTGACATCCCGGCCAAAAAAGTCATAATTCCACCAAGACCTTTTCAGGTACATGCCACTACGTTAAATCCCAAGTCCCCCATTGAAGCAGATACGCCTCAACCCCATGTTCCGTTTCCTGATGGTGCTCACCATCAGCTCCACGTTAGGGCTGAAAGCCTGGCAAACGCTGTTCAATAATTTTGCGGTGGAGATGGCCGGGTTAGATGGCAGCCATATCGGCATGATTCAATCGGTGCGGGAAATCCCCGGCTTTCTGGCGCTCCTGGCCGTCTATATCATGTTGATGGTCAAGGAACATCGCCTGTCGGCGTTGTCGATCCTCCTGCTGGGGCTGGGACTGGCCGCCACCGGACTGTTTCCCTCCTATGCGGGGCTTATGTGCACCACTCTGCTGATGAGTTTCGGGTTCCACTACTACGAGACCACCAATCAGTCGTTGACCCTGCAGTATTTCGATACGGCAAAATCGCCCTGGGTGTTCGGCCAAATGCGCAGTTTGGCTTCCGCTTCCAGCGTGGTGATCGGCCTCCTGATTTATGGCATGGTCTCCCTGTTGAATTACCCCCAGATCTACCTGCTCATCGGAGGCTTGGTCGTGGCCGCCGGTCTCTGGGGCCTCCGGCAAAATCCCACGCAGCGCGATATTATCCCGCAGCGCAAGAAAATGGTGTTCCGCACCAAGTATTGGCTCTTCTATTTCCTCACCTTTATGGCAGGCTCCCGACGTCAGATCTTCATGGCCTTTGCCGCCTTCCTGCTGGTCCAAAGGTTCCATTATACGATTCAAGAGATAACGCTGTTGTTTGTAATTAATGACTCGATCAATTATTTCCTGAGCCCGATTATCGGCAAGAGCATCATCCGTTTCGGGGAACGGAAAGTGTTGTCGTTGGAATACTCCAGCTTAATTATCGTCTTTCTGGGCTACGCCTTCGTGCAATCCAAACTGCTCCTTGGGGTGCTCTATATTTTGGATCATATCTTTTTTAACTTCGCGGTCGGCATTCAGACTTTTTTTCAGAAGATCGCCGACCCCCGGGACATCGCTCCCAGTATGGCGGTGGGTTTCACCATCAACCACATTGCGGCCGTGTTTCTCCCGGCCATCGGCGGGATGTTATGGATGGTGGATTACCGCATTCCTTTTATTGCCGGCGCCGGCATGAGCCTGATTTCGTTGCTGGCGGTGCAGCGAATCCGGGTAAAAGTTTGAATCAGGCTTGCTACCCGGTGGGGACGGTTCTTCATCCGCGGCGGTGTCACCCCCTGCCCCAAGGCGGGGCCAGATAATCTCCTTGACTGATGCGGGCAGAGTGGATAGCTTGAACCCATGCGCGGTTACTGGGTGGCGATTCCCACGTATTGGACCTATGCCGGCGGGGCAGGCCCGGAAGAGATCGTCTTCGATCATCCCACGCCGGTGGATAGCGCCGGGACGCTGAGGCGGACCCTGGAGAGCCTCATCCCCCTGGCGGCCCAGGGCGCGGAGGCGGCGGTGGTGGCCGCGGCCACCGCGCCGGCCCTCGAAGCGGCGGTGGAGGCCCGGGTCCGGGAAGTGTTGGCCTCCCCGCGGCTGCCGTATCCGGTGCGGCTGTGTGCGGCTTCTCATCTGAGCCGGCTGCGGGACTTCTGCCGGGCCCACGGCCGCCAGGAGTGGCTACCGCTCCTGTCCCTGGGCGGCTACTCCCAGATTCGCAACCTCACCCTGGTGCTCGCCAATCTCGGCGGGGCCCGGATGCTGATCAGCCTGGACGACGACGAGGTGATCGCGGCCCCGGATTTTTTGGCGACCGTCGAGGCCGATGTGACCGAGCTTGCCCGGGAGCACCCGGTGTTCGGGTTGGCCGGGGTGTACCGGCACGCGGACGGCGGCGTGCTGCTGCCGGAGCCCGAGGTGGCCTGGGCCGCGGCCTGGCCGAAGATGCGGTGGCTGAACGCGGCGCTGACGGATCTGGTACTGACCGGGCCACGTCTCAAGCCCACGCCCCTGGGATTCGGCGGCAATCTGGCCCTGCCCGCGGCGCTGTTTCGCCGGATTCCCTTTGATCCCGCCCTCACCCGGGGGGAAGACACGGACTATATCTTGAATGCGCGGATGTTCGGGATCCCCTTCTTTCTGGACAATACCCTGAATATCGTTCACCTGCCGCCGGACAAGCCCCATCCCACCTGGCAGAGGCTCCGCCAGGATCTGGTGCGGTTCTGTTATACCCGGCAGAAGCTGCGGCAGCAGGAGCCGGGCCCCGGCCGGGTGCGGGTGAGCGCCGCGGAATTCAAGCCCTACCCGGGCAATTTTCTGGAAGACGACCTGCCCCAGCGGGCCTACCGGAGCCACACCCTCCTGGCCCTGGACTACCTGGCCCGGGGCGATGCCGAGGGGGCCCGGCAGACCTTGGAGAACCTGGTGCTGATGGATAGGCTGGAGAACTCCGAGGCCGGGGTGTATCGCGACTATGTAGCGACCGTGTCCCGGTGGCAGGCCTTGCAGAGCTGGCTGGCGATGCCAGAGGTGGCGGCCCAGGCCCGGGCCGCACTGTGGGGGACGCCGTGAGCCGCGGCCCCACGGTGATCCGGCCGCAGCTCTGGGAGCGTACGGCGCGTCTGCCCGCCCTGGGGCTGATCCCGCCGGACAGTTTTACGCCGGAGGCCGGGGCGGCCTTGAAACAGGCGGAACAGGTGCCGGTGCACCTGGTCTTTCCGGTGGGCAGCGCCCGGGAGGCCGGCAACCTGAGCTACCTCCTGGCCCTGGTGCGGCCGCTCCTGGGCAGGCTCATCGACCAGGTGTGGATCGCTTTCGGGGGGGAGCGCCCGGAGGGCCTGAAGCGCCTGACCGAGACCTGGCCCCAGGTCAAGGTCTTTACCGTAGCCCGGCATCTGCCGCCGGACCAGGAGCAAGCCCCCCTGGGCAAAGGCGCGGCCATGCGGGCCTGCCTCTATCATCTGGTGGCGGCGGCCGGGGTGACCGACCCCCGGGCCGTGGTGGTCT
>JBAZKX010000266.1:0-4303 GCA_041650575.1 Desulfobaccales bacterium | reverse complement strand
CTCATACCGCCCAAGCGACCACCCTGGACGCCCTCAAGGTCGGCGATCGGGTCAACCTGGAGATGGACATAATCGGTAAATACGTGGCCCGGCTGCTGGACCGCGACTCGCCCGCGGCGGCAGGGGAGGGGGTCACCCCGGATCTGCTGGCCCGGCACGGGTTTTTGTAAAAGCAGTAAGCCGTGAAGAAGACGACACCGGCAAGATGCCGGTTAACCCAATAACAGAAAACCGAAAACAGAAAACAGGAAACAGGTATTCAAAGCCATGTCGGTAGCATCCATAGAAGAAGCCATCAAAGATATCCGCCAGGGGAAGATGATCATCCTGGTGGACGACGAAGACCGGGAAAACGAAGGGGATCTCACCTTGGCCGCCGAGCGGGTCACCCCTGAGGCCATCAATTTCATGGCTCGCTACGGCCGGGGCCTCGTCTGTCTGGCCCTGGGTTCGGACACCATCGACCGCCTGCAACTGCCTCAAATGGTACGGGATAACCAGTCGGGTTTCAAGACGGCCTTTACCGTCTCCATTGAGGCCCGGCGCGGCGTCACCACCGGGATTTCGGCCGCGGACCGGGCCACCACCATCCTCACCGCGGTGGCCGAGGATGCCAAACCGGAAGACCTGGTGAGCCCGGGCCACGTTTTTCCCATCCGGGCCCGCAAAGGCGGGGTCCTGGTGCGCACCGGCCAGACCGAGGGTTCCGTGGACCTGGCCCGCCTGGCCGGGTTGAAAGGCGCCGCGGTCATCTGCGAGATCATGAAAGACGACGGCACCATGGCCCGGATGCCGGACCTGGAAAAATTTGCGGCCGAACACAATATCAAGATCGCCACCATCGCCGACCTGGTGGAACATCGGCTGCGGCACGAGTCCTTTGTCCACCGCCGGGCTACTGTCAAGCTGCCCACCTACTTCGGGGAATTCACCGCCATCGCTTACGATAACGATGTGGATGACAACCAGCACATGGCCCTGGTGAAAGGCGAGATCAGCCCCGAATTACCCATTCTGGTGCGGGTCCACTCCGAATGCGTCACCGGCGACGTGTTCCACTCTTTGCGCTGCGATTGCGGCGACCAGTTGGAAGCCGCCATGGAGCGGGTTCAGTGCGAAGGCCAGGGCGTCATCCTCTACATGCACCAGGAAGGCCGGGGCATCGGCCTGGTGAATAAGCTTAGGGCTTACGAGCTCCAGGACCAGGGCGCGGACACGGTGGAGGCCAACGAAGCCCTGGGGTTCAAGGCGGACCTGAGGGATTACGGCATCGGGGCCCAGATTCTGCGGGACCTGGGGGTGCGCAAGATGCGCCTGATGACCAATAACCCCAAGAAAATCATCGGCCTGGAAGGCTACGGCCTCACCATGGTGGAACGGGTGGCCCTCGAGATTCCCCCCAACCGGGTAAATCGCAACTACCTTAAGACCAAGTGCCAGAAGATGGGGCACCTGCTGAAGATGGTTTAAAAGCGGGGCGAAAAGGCGAAGAGGGGAAAAGGCGAAAAGGATAAAAAAATGCCGTTTGTTGATGCCATGTTTTCCTTCTGCACGTAAATCAGCTTTTGTTAAATACTTGGGCGCGGATTAAGGATAAAGGGCTCGGCAGATTGGGTTAGAGCAATTCTATTTTTCGCCCTTTCGCCTTTTCCCCTTTTCGCCCCAAAGTCTTTGCCAAGGGGGAACCATGAAGACAATCGAAGGCAAGCTCGTCGCGGCAGGTCTCAAATTCGCCCTGATAGTGAGCCGCTTCAATTCCTTTATCACCGAGCGCCTATTGGAAGGCGCCCTGGATTGCCTGCGGCGTCAGGGCGTGGCTGAAGATCAGCTCACCATAGCGCGGGTGCCGGGGGCCTGGGAGATTCCCCTGGTGGCACAGCGCCTGGCCCGAACCGGGACTTACGACGGCGTTATCTGCCTGGGCGCGGTGATCCGGGGCTCCACGCCGCATTTCGATTACGTCGCCGCGGAAGTGAGCAAGGGCATCGCCCAGGTCTCCCTGGACAGCGGCGTCCCCATCGGCTTCGGCATCCTGACCACCGACACCCTGGAGCAGGCCATCGAGCGGGCCGGCAGCAAGGCGGGCAATAAAGGCTTTGCCGCGGCCGAAGCCGCCATCGAGATGGTCAATCTCCTGAAAGAGTTGGGGGCCTGAGCGTTTGGCGGTTTATTCCCGCTCCCGCTGCCGGGAATGGGCCCTGCAATTTCTCTATCAGGCCGAGTTCTCCGGGCCATGGCAGCCCGAGGCCGTGGAGCGGTTCTGGAGCCATTTCCAGACCGAAGGGGCTGCGCCCGCTTATCTGAAGGAGCTAGTGGCAGGGGTGGCGTCCCACCTGGACGAACTGGACGCCTTTATCGTGCGCTTCTCCGAGCACTGGCGCCTGGAGCGCATGACCATCGTGGACCGGAGCCTGCTGCGGCTGGCCATTTATGAGCTCCTTTACCAGCCCCAGATCCCGGTCAAGGTGGTGATCAACGAGGCCGTGGAAATGGCCAAGCGCTACGGCAGCGAAGCCTCCGGGGCCTTCATCAACGGTATCCTGGACCAGGTGCGCCTGTCGGTGGGCCGGGAGGTTTGAGCCGGCCGGAAACGGATAATTAGGTCTCGAGGGCTTGCATTGTGGCCCAAAAAGACTTACTGATACATAAGTGTTACCGAAACTTAGCTGATATTCTTTGGCAAAGAACGCTATTCTGTCTCGAACGGCATTGCTGAAGGAGGGAGAAGAAATGACCCGGAAATTATTGGCGGTTGCAGTAGTAGTCATCTTTGCCGCGTCTCTGGCGGGCTGCGCCACCGACAGCGGCTATTATGATCCGGGCCGGTCTGCCGGCGCCGGCGCTTTAGGCGGAGCCGCCACCGGTGCGGCCATCGGCTCCATTATCGGTGCGGCCACCGGTTCCCCGGCTACGGGCGCCTGGGTGGGCGCCGCGGCCGGGGGCGTGATTGGTGGCGTGGGCGGCTATCTCTATGCCCAGCACCGCAACAGCGAAACCCGCTCGGGGCAGGCCGCGGCCCAGGCCTATAACTACCAGGGCCAGGGCAACGTGGTGTCCATCGATAACGTCAGCGCCTCCCCGTCCACGGTCCGGGCCGGGCAGCAGGTTAACCTGGGCATGAATTACACCATCCTGACCCCGTCCAACACCCCGGTTTCCGTCACCCTGGTGCGGGAGGTCCGGCTCAACGGCCAGATGGTGGGCTCGCCTTACCAAACCACGGTGTCCAATGCCAACGGGAGCTACAGCGATAACATCAATTACTCTCTGCCCAGCAACGCCACCCCGGGCAACTACACCGTCACCAGCAAGGTGATGAGCTCCTACGGGAGCAACCAACGCGACTCGTATTTCACCGTGCAATAACCCTGCAAATCCGGAGGAGCCCGGGATTATCCGCTCAGGCGGAGAATTCCCCGGGCTTCTCTCTCTCCCCATTGACAAGCCTGTTCGCTTCTGATAAATATTATTTTTTCATCTCTCCTTGCCCTGGGCCTTAGTGCGCCAGGGCCAAAGACCATAAGGAGCAAGAATGCGCCGCTATGAATCGGTCTGGGTGGTGAATGGCGACCTCCCGGATGAAGAAGTTAAGTCCGCCATCGACAAATTTTCCCGGATTATCTCCTCCCAAGGTGGAACCCTGGTGGGGGTTGAGGAGTGGGGCCGCCGCAAGCTGTCCTTCAAGATCAAAACCACCACCCGGGGTTTCTATGTGTTAGCTGACTTTGCCGGCACGCCCGAGACGGTCAAGGAGTTGGAACGCAACTACCGGATCGACGACCGCATTATCCGCTACCTCACCACCAAGAAATCTGAAAAAGTGAACCTGGAGGCCCTGCAGGCCGAGATCGCCGCCAAGGCTAAGGCGGCCGCGCCGCCTCCCGAGCCCGAAGTCGCCGCCGAGGTTGCAAGCGCTGAAACCCCCGTGGCCGCCGTCGCGCCCGAAGAACCCGCAGCCGCAGCCAAGGAGGAATAACCGGTGCCTGTAATGCCTCGCCGCAAACGGAAGCAATTTTACGTCCGCCGCAAGGTCTGTCGTTTTTGCGTGGATGCCAATCTGCCCATTGATTATAAAGACGCCAACACCCTGAGACAGTTCATCACCGAGCGGGGCAAGATCATTCCCCGGCGCATCTCGGGGAACTGCGCCCGTCATCAGCGGCGGGTCACCAGGGCCATCAAGCAGGCGCGGTTGTTGGCCTTGATCCCGTATGTCCCGCTGTCGCCGCCCATGTAAGGGCTGAGGCGATTGGTAACCCGTGGGCCGAGGTCTCTCCATCTGGTTCCTCTGCCTGAGCGCCCT
>JBAZKX010000265.1:0-4305 GCA_041650575.1 Desulfobaccales bacterium | reverse complement strand
GGTTGGAACATTTGCTGGCCTCCAGTCCGGCGGCGATTTATTGCCTTGACCTGAAGGATAAGCGCGGCCCTACCTATATGAGTGAAAATGTCAAGGCTCTGGTGGGGTGGGAAGCCCGGAAATTTTTGGACGACCCTTCCTTCTGGCATAATCATGTGCATCCCGAGGATCGCCCGAGCCTCCTTAAACTTCTGGAGTTTCCGGCGGCTTCAGGCCATCTGAAGGCGGAATACCGCTTTCTGGCTCGGGACGGCACGTATCACTGGATGCACGACGAAATCAATGTAAAACGGGACGACGCCGGAAATCCGGTGGAAGCCAGCGGCGCCTGGATGGATATCACCCCCCGCAAGCAGATGGAGCAAGAACTGGAAGCCACCAACAAGCGGCTTAGCACCCTGATCCAGTCCTCGCCTCTACCCATCGCGGCCGTGGACCGGGTAGGGCGCATCACCATGTGGAATCCCGCGGCCCAGCGGGTCTTCGGCTGGAAGGAGCAGGAGGTGTTGGGGCGGCCCAACCCCATTATTCCTCCGGGGCAGGACGAGGAATTCCGGCAATTAATAGCTCGGCAACTGGCGGGCGAATCCCTGACCGGGATCGAACTGCGGCGCCAAAGGCAAGATGGCTCTTTGCTGGACATCAGGCTGTTCAGCGCCCCCGTATATAATGCTCAGGGAGAGATGATCGAGGTCATGGGGGTGATGGAAGACATCACCGCTCGCAAGGAGGCCGAATCAACTCTCGTGCGGGAACGGGCGCGGTTCTTTTCCCTCCTGGATATGCTGCCGGCTTTTGTGGCTCTCGTGGCGCCGGACCACTCCCTGCCCTTCGTCAACCGGCAGTTCCGGGAGATTTTCGGAGATCCCGGCGCCCGTACCTGCCATGAGCTGATTCAAGGCAAGGAAGAGCCCTGCGAGAGTTGTCAGACCTTGCAGGTCTTTGAAACCCATCAGCCGGTCGAGTGGGAGTGGACCGATCCCCAAGGCCGGATCTTCCAAATTTTCGATTACCCTTTTGCCGACACTGATGGCTCTCCTATGGTCTTGATGTTGGGAATCGACATCACCGAGCGCAAGGCCCTGGAAACCCAGCTCATGCAGGCCCAAAAGATGGAAGCGGTGGGGCGGTTGGCCGGCGGGGTGGCCCACGATTTCAATAATTTGCTGATGGCGATCATGGGTTACGGTGAACTCATGCGCTCCGGCCTGGCGAAACATGACCCGCACTATGGATATCTCGAAGATATCCTGAAAGCTGCGGAGCGGGCCGCCTCGCTGACCCAACAGTTGCTGGCTTTCAGCCGGCGGCAGATGATGCAGCCCCAGGTGCTCAACCTTAACCGGGTGGTGGCTGACCTCGAAAAAATGCTGCGGCGCCTCATCGGCGAGCACATCGACCTGCAGATCATCGCCGGCCCCGAATTGGGGGTAGTGAAAGCCGACCCGGGCCAGATCGGGCAGCTTATCTTGAATCTGGCGGTGAACGCCCAGGATGCCATGCCCAGGGGCGGCCGGCTTACCCTGAAAACCGGCAATGTCGAGTTTGACGCCCCCCATAATTGCCACTTTGAGAAGACCCCGTCGGGGCGCTATGTGGTGCTGGAGGTCTCCGACAGCGGGGCAGGCATGGACGAAGAGACCTTGACCCACATCTTCGAACCTTTCTTCACGACCAAAGAACCGGGTCGAGGCACCGGCCTGGGTCTCCCCATGGTTTACGGGGTGGCCAAACAAAATGGCGGTTATGTTGACGTGGACAGCGTGCCGGGACAAGGGACGGTTTTCCGGATCTACCTGCCGCGCCTCGAAGCCCCCGTGGAAGAGCCTCAGGAAAGGACCCCTCTGGCCGCAAAGCTGGAAGGCTCGGAAACCATCCTGGTGGTGGAAGATGAGGCTGCCCTGAGAACGTTATTATGCAGGGTTTTGCGGATGTTCGGGTACGAAGTTTTGGAGGCCCGGCATGGCGGCGAGGCCTTGCTGATCTGTGAACGGCACCAGGGGCCCATCCACATCCTGGTGACCGATATCGTTATGCCCCAAATGAACGGGCGGGACCTGGTTGATCGCCTGACCCCCTTGCATCCCGAAATGAAGGTGTTCTATATGTCGGGCTACGCCGACCGGGAACTGGCTCCTTATGGCGTCCTGGACCAGCCGAAAATGATCATCCCTAAGCCTTTCCGGCCGCTGGACCTGGTGAAAAAGATCCGGGAGTTCCTGGACGGGGACCGGGAGGCGCACCGGAAACCCGGAGGCTGAGCCGCGACGGCCTCCAAAGTTTTCAGCCCGGCTGGGGTAATTCGGCGGCTAAAAAAGGTGTTAATTATTTTTTATTATAAAAAATATTACAATTATAATGATATTTGAAGTATATTTATTTCAAATAATAAAATATGATTCAAACTTGCTAAAAAATCTGTTCTAGTTGGGGAAAGAGAGGGTTCCGTGAGATTCCCAAAGTTTCATCCGGACCAGCGCAGTCTCTATCCTCATGGAGGAGGAATTTTTTTCCTCCAGGTTATTTCCCGCGTGAGCCGGCGCTCTCTTCTTGCCGGCGAGGTCCAAGTCAGGAAGGAGTAGTCCGGTGCAACCGCGCGTGGATAAATCGGCTGATTCTCGATCGTTATCGGACCAGGAACCGCAAAAGGCTGCTGATAAGTTGCCCAGGTCTTTGGGGGTTTCCTCAATTCCGGGTGGTCAATTTCAAGACGTCGCGGTTCGAAAACCCGATGGCGCCAAAGGTAAAGGGATACGCCTGAAGAAGCCGGTGGCCGGCGTTGTCCTGGAATGTACCGATCGGGGAACTATCCTCAAGGTTGGTCGGGACGACGTGGGCCTGCCCCCGGGACTTGTTCCCGGCGTCTCCTTGCTTACCCTGGTGCATTGGGCCGACTTGGGTAAGGCACTGGCGTTCATAGCCGAAGTGAAGACCCGGGACCTGGCTTTTGGTTGGGAAATGAACATATCCCTGGCGGGGCGGTTCACCCCCCTGCTGTTCGGGGGCGTCAGCCTGAACGGCCATTTGCTGATTGCCGGCTCCAGGACCCGCAGCGGGCTGGCGCACCTCCTCAAGCACGTTATGGAGCCGGACCGGGTAAGCGGCATGGAGCACGTTATCAAGGAACACGCTGCCTTAGCCCAGGCCTTCGGCGACCCCGATCTGGCCGTCTATGAGGAACTCGGCCGGGTCAATCAGGAACTGATCAGGCTGCACCGGGAACTGGCCGAGAAAAATGCCGAACTGGAACGCACTGTCCTCGACCTCCGGGCCGCGGAGGCCGAAGTCAAAACTTTGCAGGGCTTTTTGCCCATCTGCACTACGTGCAAAAAGATCCGGGACGATCAGGGCTATTGGAACCAGATCGAGCAGTATTTCCATGCGCATACCGGGGTGGGATTCACCCACAGCATCTGCCCGGAGTGCTTGAAGACTCTGTATCCCGACCTTTACCCGAAAAAGTGAAGCGGTTCCGGGTCCCAGCGGAGCCTGCCGCAATCAGTCCTTGAAAAAGCGACTCTCCGCAGCGCGTCTTTAGCCGCGTTCACAGGATCCAGCCCATTACCAGGTAAACCAGACCCCAGACTCCCAGGCCCAACCCCGTCAACCATAGGATTTTTTTGCGGACGAGCGCGGCGGTGGCCGAGCTCATGATCGCCAACTGGAACAGGACCATGGCCAGACCCAGTTGCCCCGCCTTCTTTGCTGAGGTCTCTTCCTGCAGCGCCAAGTTCTGGGCATCCTTTTTGATTTGATCCCGCTCCTGGTTCAGCCGGCTGATTTCGTCTTCGGATTCCTTGATCTTGGCGGCCAGACTCTTGAGGCCCCTGACGGCCTTGCCTTCCAGCGGCCTGAGGAACCCCAGCAAGTCCCGGTGCATCCCGAAATTATCCTTGATGATGGTATCCACCTGGTAATCCCGCCACAGCCGGGACTCCCGGGCGGCGTCCAGTTGCACCCGGGTGGCAAAACCTGCGGATTTGAAGGCCGCCAGGCCCGAGGCCACCGCCAGGATGATGACGGTGAGCGCCACCAGTTTGAGCCAGCTTTCCTTCTGTGGTTCCGCCATGACGACTCCCGTGATCTTAGGCACCCAGGACCGCAGCGATCCGGGCCACCACCTCGGGCGCCCGCAGGCTCTGCACCGAATGGTAGCGGCCGCCCAGGATCTGACTCAACTCCGGCAGGCACCCCAGGTCCAGGCAGGGGGCGAACCGCTCCGTGTCCAGCACCAGGGCGTTGATCCCCAGGCCATGGAGCCGCCCCGCCAACTCCTTGACTTCGGCCATGGGCGCGCCCGCCGGC
>JBAZKX010000264.1:0-4333 GCA_041650575.1 Desulfobaccales bacterium | reverse complement strand
CGGTTATCCCTCCTGCTGCCAGACTTGAGTTGAAGGGCTCCTGGGGCCCAGGCAGGCGTAGTGCTTACCGCCGGGGCCGCCTTCAACCTGAAATCCGGGCACAGGCCACGGCCTCATCATCCGGTGCGCGTCCCGGCCGGCAGAAAGGGGCCTGGTGGGGGCAATCGGTCTAGGGGTATTTGCCAATCCCTAGGGATTCTTTAGAGGGGAAACTTCAAATCCCCCCTGCCTTGGCCCTGGGGGATTCAAATTTCGTCAATATCTCCAGGTATGGAGAGGCTATTCTGCCGGGAAACCTGGCCCGCCCCTTGCACAAAGGGGTTGGCGGAATCTCCAGGAAGAAAATTCTCTCACTGCAAGGAGGCAGTAAAATGGGATTATTGCATCACAAGCGCTTTTTTCGCCCTGATGAGGCGGCTTCGATCCTGGCTCTTTCCCGCCGCACCGTCTATCGCATGATTCGCGACGGGCGCATTACCGGAGTCAAGTGGGGCAAAGGCCCCTGGCGTATTCCCCGGGACAGTCTGGCCATCCTGTTACCCGGAGAGAAGTTTTAACCCGGTCTGATCAAACCTCATCACTATTCCCTACCGCCGGACCCCGGGTCCCCCGCGCTCTTTAAGCCAGGCCGCGAGGGGGGTCCGAGGCCGGGCGCCTCTCCCCCCGATCCCGTCTGTCCTGGGCCAAGCGCACAATTCACCTTGCTTTTTTCGACCATTAACCTTAAAATAATCTATGGTGAAACCGGTATAATCGATATATCTCTGGCATCTGCCTGCGTTTAAGGACCCAATGAATAACCGTTTAAGCCCGTTTTATAAAAATATCGCCCTGTGGCTGCTCATTACCCTGGTAATGATCTTCCTGTTTAACTACTTCAACAGCGTTGAACACGCTCGGGGCAAGGCCACCATTAATTACACCAAGTTCGTCGATCTGGTTAAGGCCGGCAAGGTCACCAAGGTCACCCTCCAGGGTGACGAAATCGCCGGCGAAATGGAAGAGGGCAAGGCCTTCAAGAGCTACTCCCCCTCCGACCCCGATCTCGTCAAACTCCTCCAGTCCAAGAAGGTGGAAATCACCGCCAAACCCAAGGACGATTCTCCCTGGTACACCACCCTCCTGGTCTCCTGGCTGCCCATGCTCATCCTGGTGGGCATCTGGATCTTCTTTATGCGGCAGATGCAGGCCGGCGGCGGCAAAGCCATGTCTTTCGGCAAAAGCCGGGCCCGCCTCATGACGGAAAACACCGTCAAGATCACCTTCAGCGACGTCGCCGGTATTGAAGAAGCCAAGGACGAAGTTTCGGAAATCATCGACTTCCTTAAGGATCCCAAGAAGTTCACCCGCCTGGGGGGCCGCATCCCCAAGGGCGTTCTTCTGGTGGGCGCCCCGGGCACCGGCAAAACCCTCCTGGCCCGGGCCATTGCCGGGGAAGCCGGCGTTCCCTTCTTCAGCATCAGCGGCTCCGACTTCGTCGAGATGTTCGTGGGCGTTGGCGCGGCCCGGGTGCGGGACCTGTTTATCCAGGGCAAGAAGAATGCCCCCTGTATCATCTTTATCGATGAAATCGACGCCGTGGGCCGCCACCGCGGCGCCGGCTTGGGCGGCGGTCACGATGAGCGGGAGCAGACCTTGAACCAGCTTCTGGTCGAAATGGACGGCTTTGAAGCCAATGAAGGGGTTATCCTCATCGCCGCCACCAACCGCCCCGACGTTCTGGACCCGGCCCTGCTGCGGCCCGGTCGCTTCGACCGCCAGGTGGTGGTCCCCGTCCCCGACGTTAAGGGGCGGGAAGCCATCCTCAAAGTTCATACCCGGCGTGCTCCTCTGGCCGACACCGTCGATCTTTCCATCCTGGCCCGGGGGACACCCGGATTTTCCGGCGCCGACCTCGAGAACCTGGCCAACGAAGCCGCTCTCTTAGCGGCCCGGCGCGGCAGCGATGTGGTCACCATGCCTGACTTCGAACAGGCCAAAGATAAGGTCCTCATGGGCACCGAGCGGCGCAGTCTCATTTTGACTGAACAGGAACGCCGCAACACCGCCTATCATGAGGCCGGCCATACCCTGGTGGCCAGGTCCATCCCGGGCACCGACCCCATCCACAAGGTCACCATCATTCCCCGGGGGCGGGCCTTGGGCCTTACTCAGCAATTGCCCCTGGATGAACGTCACACCTACCCCAAGGAATACCTGGTTTCCACCCTCACGGTGTTGTTGGGGGGCCGGGCCGCCGAGGAACTGATCTTTCAGCACTTTACCACCGGCGCCGGCAACGACCTGGAACGGGCCACCGACCTGGCCCGCAAAATGGTCTGTAACTGGGGCATGAGCGATGAGTTGGGCCCGGTTACCTTCGGCAAACGGGACGAGCATATCTTCTTGGGCCGGGAGATCTCCCAGGCCAAGGATTTTAGCGAAGAAACCGCCAGGGTCATCGACCACGCCATTAAAAACCTGGTCCTCGGCTCCTACCGGCATGCCAAAGATTTGCTGACCGCCCATCAGGACCAGCTCGAAGCCCTGGCCCAGGGCCTGCTGGAAAAAGAAACCCTGGACACCATCGAAATCGAGCGCATCATCAATTCTTGTGCAAAACCGGCGGCACCCCCGGAAAGTCCGGAAGTCGAAACCCAACTGCCCCTCAGTCTTCAACAGGCTTAGGTATGGCCGGACTGACGCACTCCTCCGGCCTGGCGGAGATTCCTGAGCGTCGCCGTGTTTGGGCGGCGCTCTTGGCTGCGCCTCGTCCCCTGATTATGGGGGTGCTTAATGTCACCCCCGACTCCTTTGCCGACGGCGGGCGCTTTTTCGATCACCCCGCGGCCCTGGCCCAGGCCCGCTCCCTGGTGGCAGCCGGCGCCGACATCCTCGACATCGGCGGCGAATCCACCCGGCCCTTTGCCGATCCCGTGCCTTTGAGCGAGGAGCTGCGCCGCGTCGTGCCGGTTATCGAGGCCATTGCTCCCGACCTCACCATCCCCATTTCCATCGACACCTACAAGGCCGAGGTGGCCCGGGCCGCCCTTGACGCGGGCGCCGCGGTGATCAACGATATCAGCGCTCTGCGCTTCGATCCCCGGATGGCCCCCCTGGCCGCCGAATATCAGGCCCCGGTGATCCTGATGCACATGCAGGGCACCCCTCGGGATATGCAGCGCCAGCCGCACTATGAAGACCTGCTGGGGGAAATCAAGGCGTTTTTCCGGGAGCGGCTGAATTTCGCTGTCTCCCAGGGTATTCCCCGGGACCTGTTGGTCCTGGATCCCGGCATCGGCTTCGGCAAGACTGGGGAGCACAACCTGGAAATTCTGAACCGTCTTGATGAGTTTCTGGACCTGGGATACCCTCTCCTGATCGGACCCTCCCGCAAAGCCTTCATTGGCCGCATCACCGGGCAGCCCGCCGGAGAGGAGCGCGACATCGGCACCCTGGCGGCTCTGGCCGTGGCGGTATTGCGCGGCGCCCGCCTGGTCCGCACCCATAATGTGGCTTATGCCCGGCAGTTTCTCGCCGTGCTGGATGCCATCCGCGCCGTCCCGGCCGAAGCAGGTCGATAGGGCGGGTCTCCCGGCCCGCCGCTCTCTGTGCCGGTTATCGGCCGCATGCGGCGCGCCTTCGAACCCAGTCGGTTAACGTTTTTTGCCCTTATGCCTTCAAAAGGATAAGGCTGGAGACGCCTGAGAACCCAAGACTGTTTCCGCCGTCTCCGGAAAGGACGCTCGGCCCGACCATGTGGCAGTTCTTGAGCAACCTGCGCTGGCAGGATGGCGTGGACATCATCCTGGTGGCCATCATCATTTACCAGGTCGTGCTGGTCCTGCGCGGCACCCAGGCCGTCCAGGTCCTGGCCGGGCTCTTTCTCCTGTTCCTGGCCTATCTGGTGGCCCGGCAGTTGGAATTTTACACCCTGGAATGGCTCCTGGATATCATCGTCAAGAGCTTCGTTCTCATCGTTATCATTCTGTTCCAGGCCGACATCCGGCGATTCCTCAGCCGTATGGGCAAAAAAGCTCTGGCCCCCGGCGGCATCCACCCGCCCCTCACCACCGAGGAGGTCTGTGATGCCGCCGATACCCTGTCCAGTCGCCATATCGGGGCCCTCATCGTCATGGAACGCTATATCGGCCTGTCGGACTTTCTCGAGGGCGCCATCCGCTTGGACGCCCTGGTTACTAAGGAGCTGCTGGTCTCGATTTTCTGGCCCCACAACCCCACTCATGATGGCGCCGTCATCCTCCAGGGCGACCGGGCCGTGGCCGCCGGGTGTTTGTTGCCCCTGACCCGCAACCCCAACCTGGATCCCACCCTGGGTACCCGCCATCGGGCC
>JBAZKX010000263.1:0-4363 GCA_041650575.1 Desulfobaccales bacterium | reverse complement strand
AAAGTCTCGACCGCGCTACCGCGGTGGTCAAGAGCGGCGTGTCCATGATCATCTTTCCCGAAGGGACCCGGGCGCCGTCCCGGGAACTCCTGCCCTTTAAGAAAGGGGTCTTCATCATGGCCCTGAAGGCAGGACAGCCCATCGTCCCGGTGAGCATCAGCGGCACCCGCTTCATCCAGCCGCGGGAGTCCATCCGGATGCGCCCCGGGCCTATCAAGGTGGTCATCTCTCCCCCCATTAATCCCCGCGCCTTTAAGCGCAAAGAGGAACTGATGGCCGCGGTGCGCCAGGCCATCGACGCCCACTATGACCCCGATTTCCCTTATGGCGCCTCCGGAGACCATCATCCCTGACTGGGTGGACCTGACCTTCCTGGGCGGCTTGGGTGAAATCGGCCTTAACATGATGACCCTCGAGACCGCCGACCACCTGGTGGTGGTGGACGCGGGCCTCATGTTCCCCGAAGACCAGATGTTGGGGATCGACATTGTCATCCCCGATTTTTCCTACCTGAGGGAGCGCCGGGACAAAATCGCGGCGGTGATCCTCACCCACGGCCACGAAGATCATATCGGCGCGGTGCCCTTTTTGCTCAAAGAAATTCCGGCCCCGGTGTACGGCACTCCCCTGACCCTGGCCCTGCTCAAAGAGAAGCTCAGGGAACACGGCCTGCTGGATGAGGCCGACCTGCGGGAGATCGTCCCCGGGGAACCCCTGGTCCTGGGACCCTTTGAATTTGAATTCATCCGGGTGTGCCATTCCATCGTGGACGGCGTGGGGTTTGTGGTCCGCACCCCCCAGGGGCTGATCGTCCATTCCGGCGATTTCAAGATCGACCAGACCCCGGTGAGCGGGTCCGCCATGGATTTAAACCGGTTCGCCCACTACGGCGAAGCCGGGGTCCTGGCCCTGATGTCCGATTCCACCAATGCCGAGCGGCCCGGCTATACCCTCTCGGAGCGTGAGATCGGCATCACCCTGGAAGGCCTTATCCGGGAGGCCGAAGGCCGGGTGATCATCGCGGTGTTCGCCTCCCACATCCACCGGCTGCAGCAGATCGTCAATATTGCCGCCAAGTTCGGCCGACAGGTGCTGTTCAACGGCAAGTCCATGGTCGTCAACACCCGGCTGGCCAAGGAGTTGGGCTATCTGGCCGTCCCCGACGGCCTGGAGATCACCGTAGGCGACCTGGAGCGCCTGGCCCCCGCCAAGACCATTATCGTCACCACGGGCAGCCAGGGTGAGCCCTTAAGCGCCCTGGCCCGCATCGCGCTGGAGGCCCACAAGCAGATCCACATCCGGAGCGGCGATCTGGTGATCCTGTCCTCCAAGTTCATCCCAGGGAATGAAAGGGCCATCACCACGGTGATCAATAACCTGTATCGTCTCGGGGCCGAAGTCGTGTACCAGGAGGTGGCGGATATCCACGCCTCGGGGCACGCCTCCCAGGAGGAGTTGAAGCTACTCCTGAACCTCACCCGGCCCCGGTACTTCATCCCCATTCACGGAGAGATGCGCCACCTCATCAAGCACACCCGCCTGGCCCGGGCCGTGGGGATCCCCGAAGACGGCATCCTCCTGGCCAACGACCGGGACCAGATCCGGTTCGAGGCCGGGACCGCGGCCTTTCAGGACCGGGTGGACACCGGCCGGGTCTTCGTGGACGGCAAGGGGGTGGGGGACGTCAGCCGCATCGTGCTCCGGGACCGCCGCCATCTGGCCGCGGACGGCCTGGTGATCGCCTACGCCGCGGTGGACCCCATGGCCGGAAAGATCGTCACCGAGCCGGACCTCATCACCCGGGGCTTCACCCTGGAAGAAGAGCAGGCCCCCCTGTTAGACCAGGCCCGCAAAATCTTCCAGGAGATCGTGCTCCGGGCCTTGAACGAGCCCACTCAGGACTGGCTGGAGATTCAGACCCAGGTCAGCAAGGCCCTGCGCAAATTCTTCTTTAAACTCCTGGAACGCCGCCCCATGATCCTGCCGTTGATTTTGACGCTTTGAAATAGCTATTTGCTTCAACTTTCAGCAAGATTTTATGAGGGAGCGGAATAAAATGCAGATAGAGCTCTGGGCCCAAAT
The DNA here is from genome assembly GCA_041650575.1 of Desulfobaccales bacterium. Lineage (GTDB taxonomy): Bacteria > Desulfobacterota > Desulfobaccia > Desulfobaccales > 0-14-0-80-60-11 > 0-14-0-80-60-11. The sequence goes on along the minus strand of JBAZKX010000263.1, from coordinate 2,281 downwards.
TTTTAAGGATTTTAAGCAAGTCAAAAAAGTATCTGTCGACTTTTCTGCTGAAATATTAGACATTACTATTGAGAGCCATAAAGAGGTTTTAAACGCTACCTTAAAAGAACTGAATTACTCGCTTTATGATTTTAATAGCAATCCACACGAAGTTGTCACTTCATTCCTAAAAAAGCACAATATTCTTGTCTATTATCAGAATACTCTTGTTGGCAATTTTGATATCCAAGCTTATTCTTCCTTCATCAAACTTAATAAAATTGTTAAAGCAATCCAAAAGGTAACCCATTGCCTACAAATAATAAAAAGTATGGCTACAACCAATGCATTTGCGGTGAAATTAGATCACTGGATTTTATCTGATTCCATCATAATTGTTGTGGATACAAATCGTCATCCTTTGTTCAGTGGCTCTTTAATGGTTTTTCTGCAAACTTGTTCTATGATTTTACGAATCTCAATGATAAACGGTCTCCCATTAAGAGGGGCCATCGGAGGCGGAGACTTCTACAAGGATGGAGAAATAATGGTTAGTTCAGCTTTAGTAGATGCCGTCGAATACGAGAAAGAACAAGACTGGCTCGGAGCTGTATTGACTCCAACTGCACTACAAGTTATTGAGACTGCAAAGAATTATGAAATCACGAATAAAGGCGAAACCAACATCGATTTTTCATCAAACCAATATAATTTCTGCGTCAGATATGGGGATATCCCGTGGAAACTTACAAGCGATTTTGCTAAAGAGGAAGATAGTCGTCAAATGCATTATATTAAGGCATATATGGTCGACGTAGACGATGAGGCCAAAAAGAATTGGGCATCAATTTTTCTTCCTCCATATTTCGACGCACCTTTCAAAATCAATAATAGCCATCGTCTTTATGCAGAGGAATAACGCTAATTATCCCTTAAATGAGCGAATCCACCCAGGACTGGTTGGAGATTCAGACCCAGGTCAGCAAGGCCCTGCGCGAGTTCTTCTTTAAACTTCTGGAACGCCGCCCCATGATCCTGCCGCTGATTTTTTGACGTTGTAAGGAAGCTATCAGCTATCAGCAAAAGCTCACCTTTTACGCCTGGTCTTGGCCGAAAGTGCCAAAAGCGCCTTTTGTAAACTTGTATAAAATCTCAATACATGCTTATAATCCTCATTATTTCATAGAGGCAGAAGGGGAGATGGCTAAGCAACGGCGACCTTTCCGAATCACCCTGTTCCTGGTCCTGTGTTTGACCGGGACTTTAGGCCTGTCCAGTCCATTGCGGGCGCAAAGCAACGGCAACCTGCCGCCTGATTTGCAGAACCTCGTCAATGAGGCCTTGAAGGCCAATGCCGAGGTCAAGCAGATGGCGTCGCTGGCGGGCGCCGCCAAGGAAACCATCAAACCCGCGGGCGCCCTGGAAGATCCCAACGTGTCTTTCAGCATAATCAATCTGCCCACCGACACCTGGCGCCTGAACCAGGATCCCATGACCCAGAAAATGTTGGAACTGTCCCAGAAATTCCCTTTTCCCGGGAAACGCCGTCTCCGGTCCGAAGTGGCGGCGGAGCAGGCCAAATCCGATGATCTGGCCTATCGGGACAAGGCCAACGAGATCAGGGCCAAGGTGGTGGTCGACTATTGGAACCTGGCCCTGGCCTATGCCGGATTCGATATTGTCCAAAAGAACAAGCAATTCTGGGAGCAGGTGGTCCAGGTGACCGAGACCCGCTATAAGGTGGGTCAAGGGATGCAGGCCGACGTGCTCCAGTCCCAGGTGGAATTGGGGAATTACCTGGATCGGCTATTTCAATACAAGCAAAAGCAGGAATCTTTGCAGTCGGACCTGAATGCCTTGCGTTCCCAGCCGCCTCAAACCCCTATTGCGCGCCCCCAACCCCTTAGACCCCGGCCTTGCGCGCTCAAATTGGAGGATCTTCTCTCCCGGGCGGAAGCGCGCCCCCAGCTCCAGGCCCTGAAGGCCCTGGTGGCCAAACAAGAGAAGGCGGTGGACCTGGCCAAAAAGGAGTATTTTCCCGATGCCACCGTGTCACTGGGATACGCGTTTCGGGAAACCCTGGGACCCCCGGTGAATACGAAACAGGCCGATATGTTCGCCGGCGGGGTGATGTTTAATCTCCCCGTCTGGCACGGCTCCAAGATCAAACCCCGGATACGGGAGGAGCAGGAACGCCAGGCCGCCGCCCAGTCAGCCGTGCACAATACCTGGAACCAATTGGCGTCCGCCATCAAGGACCGCCATGTCAAGTTGACGCGCCTGGCGCAGCAAATCACCCTCT
>JBAZKX010000262.1:0-4398 GCA_041650575.1 Desulfobaccales bacterium | reverse complement strand
CGTAATTGCCGAGGGATTTGCTCATCTTGTTCACCCCGTCCAGGCCTTCCAGTAAGGGCAGAGTGATCACCACCTGGGGGTCCTGGCCGTATTCCCGCTGCAGGTCCCGGCCCACCAGGAGATTGAAGGTCTGGTCGGTGCCCCCCAACTCCACGTCGGCCTTGAGGGCCACGGAATCATAGCCCTGGATCAGGGGATAGAGAAACTCGTGGATGCTGATGGGGGTCTGGGTGGTATATCGCTTATGAAAATCCTCCCGCTCCAGCATCCGGGCCACGGTGTGCCGGGCCGCCAGGCGGATGAGGTCCTGGGCCCCCATGGGTTTCATCCAGCGGCTGTTGAAGTCGATGATGGTCTTGGACGGGTCCAAGACTTTGAAGATCTGGCGCTCGTAGGTGGCGGCGTTGGCCTTCACCTGTTCCTCCGTCAGGGCCGGCCGGGTCTCGCTTTTGCCCGAAGGGTCGCCGATAAGGCCGGTGAAATCGCCGATGAGAAAGATCACCTGGTGGCCCAGGTCCTGGAAATTCTTGAGCTTTTGAATGAGCACGGTATGGCCCAGGTGCAGGTCCGGGGCGGTGGGGTCGAACCCGGCCTTGACCCGGAGGGGTGTGCCCGAGGCGATGGCCTTCTCCAGGCGGGCCTTGAGCTCTTCTTCCCGAATAATGTCATGACAGCCCTGCTTAATCAGGGCCAGTTGTTCCGATACCGGTTTCACGAAGGCAATTCTCCGATGCGTATTATTATGAAAATAGCAGTTAGCCAGGACTATGGGTTGGCGTAAGCAATCTTCCCCCTCGACAATCTTCCCATCGTCCCAAGTTACATTTTTCCCCTCGTTCCCAAGTTGCACTTGGGAACGAAAATTATTGCCAAGTTTAACTTGGCAAGGAAACCGTTCCCAAAGCGCAGCTTGGGAACGAGTAGTTCTTCATCTAGGGTGCGCTCTGCGCACCATTCCCTCGCCTCGCCTTACGGCAACACCCTGATCCTCCCCACCCCGGCCCCGGTCACTTCCCCGATGATGGCGGCGTCGCGCACGCTCCGCGCCTCAAGGCGGCTCATGAGTTCAGGGGCGTCGTCCGGCGCGATGGCGATGAGCAGGCCCCCGGAGGTCTGGGCGTCGCTCAGCAGGTCCGCGTCAATGGCGCCCACCCGGGGATCGATGGCCAGGTGCCGGGCGCAGAAGTTGCGGTTGGCGTGGCTGCCCGCGGGCACCAGCCCCATATCGGCGTAGTCTCGGGCCCAGGGCAGGGCCGGCGTCCGGGAGGCATAGATCGTGAATTCCACCTGGCCCGCTTGGGCCATCTCCAGCCCGTGGCCCAGGAGTCCGAAGCCGGTGATGTCGGTAGCCGCATGGACTTTGAGCCCTTCCAGGCTTTCGGCCGCGGCCCGGTTGAGCGCACTCATCACCTCGATCATGGCTGCTTCCGCCTCGGGCGCGGCCAGGCGGCCCTTCAACGCCGTGGCGATGATGCCGGTCCCCAGGGGCTTGGTAAGGATGAGGAGGTCGCCGGCCTGGGCCCCGCCCTTGGTGAGGATCTTCTCCGGATGGATGATGCCGGTGACCGCCAGGCCGAATTTCAGTTCCGGGTCCTCGACGCTGTGGCCGCCCAGCAGCAGGGCCCCGGCTTCGTGGAGCTTGTCCATCCCGCCTCTCAGGATGGCTTTGAAATCATCCACTGGCATGGTTTTCAGGGGAAAGCAGGCGATGCTCAGGGCCGTCAGGGGCCGGCCCCCCATGGCATAGATGTCGGACAGGGCGTTGGCCGCGGCGATGGCCCCGAAGGCATAGGGATCGTTGACGATGGGCGTAAAGAAATCCACCGTCTGGATCAGGGCCAACTCGGGGCTCAGACGAAACACCCCGGCGTCGTCGGGGGCCTCCAGGCCCACCAACAGATCCGGGTGCTTCTGCCAGGGCAGGCTTTGCACCACTTCCTCCAGGACCCCCGGAGGTATTTTCGAAGCTCAGCCCGCGGCGCGGACTTGCTCTACCAGGGGAACCTTGATCTCAGCCATGATTAACTCTCGTGCATTGGAAGCTGGTAACCTCACAACTTCTCTGCCGATGTCACTGAAGGGGCCTAAAGCACAGGCGGGACGCCTGTGCCACCAAGGGCACGGCAACGCCGTGCCCCTATGAAAAACTTATTGTAACAGACAGGCGTGGTCAAATTGTCAGCGAAAAACAGGTTTACTCTTTAATCCGTCAACTGGCCACTGACCACTGACCACTGGCAACTGCCCCTAAAACCCCAACCAACGCACCTCCCGATCTTTCCGAGGCGGTACCGGCGGCTCTTTGGCGGAGTAGCCGATGGGAGTGATGGCCAACAGTCGCTGGTCCTCTTTCCCCAGGAACTTTAAGATCTCGGTTTCCAGGGAGTGGGCCCCGGTCATCCAGCAGGTGCCCAAGCCCTCGGCGTGGGCCGCCAGGAGCAGGTTCTGGAACAGGGCGGCGCCGCTCTGGATATTGGCCAGATTGGCGGGATCATCAGGCCTCTCGCTGATGGTCACCGCGATGACCACCGGCGCGCCTCCCAGGTTTTTGAAAAACTTCATCACCAGGTCCTGGCTTTTTTCCGGCACCTGGGCCTTTTGCATAATGGGGATCAGGTTTTTCAGGGCCTGGCTGACCAGTTCTACGAACTCGTCCCGGACCTTCCCCGCCATGACCGTGATCTCCCAGGGCTGGAGGTTGGTTCCCGACGGCGCCCAGAGAGCCGCCTCGATCACCCTTTCCAGGACCTCCCGGGGCGGCAGCTCGGGTTTATACAGCCGATGGCTGCGGCGCTGGTGAATCGCTTCGTACACGTCCATCAGGATCTCCTCATGGTTCCTCTAGGCCTACATGCAGCTAAACGAGATTTTCCCGGCCAGGGTTTGATGCACAGGGCAGGCATGGGCCGCCTGGTGCAATTCCTGGCGTTGGGCCGCGGTCAGGGGCCCCTTCAGGTCCAGCGCATATTGGAAGGTGGCCTCTCCCGGCGTCTGCCGATCCAGGGTCACCTCGGTCACGATGCCGGTCAGGGGAATATCATGACCGGCGGCATAGAACCGGAGCCAGATATTCAAACAGCCCGCCAAAGCTGTTTCCAGAAGCTCGTGGGGATTGAAGGCGGCATCAGCCCCGCCCTTATCCACCGGCGCATCGCAATGGCCTTCGTGCTTGCCGTTGGTAAACCAGGTGTCAAAATTCGCCTTCTTACTGTAACACGTTATCATGCCGGGTTCCTCGTTTTAGGAAAGATAGTGGTGCAGTCCCGTCTCGGCGGAGCCAATCCCGGCAAAGCCGCCGGTGGGCGAAAAATCTGCCGCCTGCCGCCCCAGCCTCCGGTAAGACGCGGCTTCATCATCTTTGCCCCGTTTGTCGCAGCCCTGGGCGTAGATGGCGCATTTGGCCGCCAGGGTGCGCCGGGCCGCCTGCGCATAGGATTCGGGCAGGTCGGGCTCCTGGAGCAGCTTGACCAGGGCCTGAATGCGCCAGCGGTCCAGGCCCCATTGCCGGGAGAGCTCACCAGGGGTTCCTCCACCAGGCCCACTTCATAGCGCCAGGTAAGGCGCAGCCAGAGGTCATAGTCTTCCGCGGCAGGGAGCGTCTCATCGAAGCCGCCGTGCGCCTCGATCAGCTTACGGTGCAGGATCACCGCCGACGGGCTCACCACGCAGCGGGCCAGCGACGGCAAAAAGATGCGCCCTTCCACTTTCCGGTGGCTTACGGGTTTATTCACCCTGGCTCCCCGGCGCACCCAGGTCTCATCGGTTTGACACAGCCAGAGCCCCGGCCGGGCCAAAAGATAGGCCATTTGCCGGGCCAGCTTTTCGGGCAGCCAGAGGTCATCGGAATCCAGCAAGGCCAGCCACTCGCCGCGGGCCGCCCGGATGCCGGTGTTCCGGGCCGCGGAAACCCCCCGGCGGTGGGGGTGGCGGATTACCTGCACCTCCCGCCACTCGGCCAGGGCTGCGCCAGTGCCGTCGCTGGAGGCGTCATCCACCACCACAATCTCGAAGTCCCGGTAGGTTTGGGCCAGGACCGAGGCCACCGCTTCCCGCACCAACCCGGCGCGGTTGTACGTGGGAATAATAACGCTGACCCGGGGCACCATATAAGAAACGTACCAGGAATCCAGGAAAATTCAACCCTTGGGAATCTCTCGGGCGGGAGGCAGGTTTTTACGAGAAGTCATTTCAAGACCTATTTCCCATAATCAGCAAGTTAAGTTTAAACAGGGAAAGAATTACCCTTTTTTCTAAGGCGATTGTATTTGCGAAGTATACAATCGCCCCTTCTAAAGGGGGATAGGAGGGTGGATAATATCTTGATAATCCTCTAAATCCCAGGCAAAGATTTTGCGTGAGCGTGGCAGATTAAAAACGAAAAACGCAGCCACGCGCGCC
>JBAZKX010000261.1:0-4402 GCA_041650575.1 Desulfobaccales bacterium | reverse complement strand
AGGTCGGCGCCGGCGTAGGTGCACCAGTTACAGAAAAAGCCGATGATTTTCGGTTCGAAAGCGGTGTCGCTCATGATTATATCCTTTGGCTGAGTGAGCCTAGCCCGCGGCCTCGGCGTCCATCTTCAGGTCCGCCAGGGCCTCATCGATCTGGGTGTAAATCTGCTTGTTGCTGAAGCCCAGAAGGGTGACGCACTCCGACGGGCAGGTGCCCGCACAGGTGCCGCAGCCCTTGCACAGGGCCTGGTTCACTTCGCAGATCTTTTCTGATTCTTTATAGCTGATGGCCCCGAAGGGGCAGACCCCCACGCAGGCCTGGCAGCCGGAGCAGAGGGCCGGGTCGATGGAGGCCACTACGCCGCCGGCCTTGATGGAATCCTGGCTCAGGACCACCGCGGCCCGGGCCGCGGCAGCCTTGGCCTGGGCAATGGCTTCATCCAGCGGCTTAGGATAGTGGGCCAGGCCCGCGACAAAGACGCCTTCGGTGGCGAAGTCCACCGGCCGCAGTTTCATGTGGGCCTCGAGGAAGAAGCCCTCATTGTTCAAGGGCACCTTGAACATCTGGGCCAGCTTCTCCTGCTCCTGGACGACGATGGCGCTGGCCAAGGTCAGGACGTCGGGCCGGATGGTGACCGGCATGCCCAGGATGAGATCTTTAACCGTGACCTGGAGCGCGCCGTCCGGGGTCCGGGCCACCTGGGGCTTGGCATCCGCGGCGAAGCGCAGGAACATCACCCCTTTCTCCCGGGCCTCTTTATAGAGATTTTCCCGCAGGCCGTAGGTGCGCAGGTCCCGGTAGAGGATATACACATCCATGTCCGGGTTGAGCTCTTTGAGCCGGATGGCGCTCTCCACCGAGTGAGTGCAGCAGACCCGGCTGCAGTAAGGGCGAGCCGGTTCCCGGGAACCCACGCACTGGATGAAAGCGGCGGATTTGGCCCCGGTCACCAGGGGATTATTCTCCCTGAGGGCCTGGTCCAGCTCCAGGGCCAGCAGCACCCGGGGATTTTCTTTATAAAGATACTCGGTGGGCTTATACGAGTGGCCGCCGCTGGCGATGACCGCGGCGCCGTGGGCCACCGCGGTTTCCCGTCCCCCGGTGCTGATGGTGCTGTTGAAGTTCCCCACAAAGCCCTGGACGTCGGTCACCTCTGAGTTCAGATAGACCTCGATCTGCGGATGACTGACCACCCGCTGCACCAGGCCCTCTACGTAGGGCTGAACCGGCTCCCCCCTCCAGGTATGGTTGAGCTTCAGGGCGTGGCCGCCGAGAGCGTCCTTTTTCTCCACCAGGTACACTTTAAACCCCTGGTCCGCCAGCCCCAGGGCCGCTTCCAGCCCCGAGGCGCCGCCGCCGATGACCAGCCCGGCCTTGGTGATGGGCAGGGTGAACTCTTTCAAGGGCTGCTGCAAGGCCACCTTGGCCACGGCCATGCGCACCTGATCCTTGGCCCGCCGCGTGGCCCGCTCGGGCTCGTGCATGTGCACCCAGGAGCCCTGGTCCCGGATATTGGCCAGCTCAAAGAGGAACTTATTGAGGCCGGCCTCCTTAATGGTCTCCTGGAACAGGGGTTCGTGGGTCTTAGGGGTGCAGGAGGCCACCACCAGGCGGTTCAAGTTGTGTTCCTTGATGCGCTGCTTGATGAGTTCCTGGGTATCCTGGGAGCAGGTGAAGAGGTTGTTCTCCACGTGCTCCACAAAGGGCAGGGTCTTGGCGTAATCCCGCACCGCCGCCACGTCGATGACGCTGGCGATGTTGATGCCGCAGTGGCAGACGAACACGCCGACCCGCGGGGATTCCTGGGAGATATCGCGCTCGGCCAATTCGGGCTTCTTCCTGGCCAGGGAGAAACGGGCGTTGGTGAGCAGTTCGCCGGCCGCGGCGGCCGCCTCCATCACCGACTGAGGGATGTCCTTGGGCCCCTGGAAGGCCCCGCAGACGAAGACGCCGGCGCGGGTGGTGGACACCGGCGTAAAGGAGGAGGTCTCGGCAAAATTGTTGGCGTTGAAGTCGATCCCCAGAATCCGGCCCATCTCCAGCACGTCCGGGGCTATTTCTAGCCCCACGGAGAGCACCAGCATCTCGAAGATCTCGTTATGCACCGTGCCGTCTTCATCGAGGTAACGGATATTGAGATCGTCGCTGCCGGGCACCGGATCAACCGAGTGGATGCGGGAACGGATAAACCGGATCCCTTGTTCATCCCGGGCCCGCCAGTAATACTTTTCGAAGTCTTTCCCCATGGTGCGCATGTCCATGAAGAAAATGGCGGCTTCCAGGCCGTTCTTGCTGTGTTCCTTGGCGATGACCGCCTCTTTGATGGCGTACATGCAGCAGACCGCGGAGCAGTGGCTGTTGTCGCAGTGGTTCAGGTCCCGGGAGCCGACGCATTGCAGCCAGGCGATTTTGCTGGGCTCTTTATGGTCCGAGGGCCGCATCAGGTGGCCCTGAAAGGGGCCGGAAGCGGAGAGAATCCGCTCAAACTCCATGCTGGTGATCACGTTGGGCAGGGAAGCGTAGTGATAGGCGCCATACTGCTGGGGATCGTAAGGTTTGAAGCCCGGGGCCAGGATCACCGCCCCCACCTGCAGATCCCGGGGCCGGTCCGTTTGGGTGAAATCCACCGCGCCGGTGGGGCAGAATTTTTCGCAGGCCTTGCACTTGCCGCCTTTCTTGAAGAAGAGGCAGGTGGCCGCGTCAATGGCGTATTTCAGCGGCACCGCCTGGGGATAGAGGACATACGCGGCTTTGCGCGGCATCAGCCCCTGGTTGAAGGCGTCCGGCACCTTTTTGGGGCATTTCTGGGCGCAAAGGCCGCAGGCAATGCACTTGGCCGGATCGATATAGCGGGCCGCCTGGTTCACCGTGACGGTAAAGTTGCCGGGCTCCCCCGCGATCCCCTGCACCCGGGCCGGGGCCAGAATTTCGATATTCAAATGCCGCCCGCATTCCACCAATTTCGGGGATAGGATGCACATGGAGCAGTCATTGGTGGGAAAGGTCTTGTCCAATTGGGCCATGACCCCGCCGATGGCGGGCTGAACTTCCACCACATAGACGTAAAATCCGGCTTCGGCCAGGTCCAGGGCGGCTTGCACGCCGGCGATGCCGGCGCCCACCACCAGGACCGCTCCCACCGGATCGGTTCCGAGCTTCTCTGATTTCATAGGCGCACCTATAAACATTTGATTAGACAATAAGATTTATAAAATGAGGTCAAGCGCCTCGGGATAAACCGGTCCACCGGCGTTCCGCACGCATGGGAAGGCCGGCGGGAGACAAAAATTCTCTCCCGAGGCCGCCGCCACGCAACGGCGCGCCAACGCAGAAATATCCTAAAGATTCAGGCGATGATCGAATCGGTTCAACAGGCTGGGAGAGCTGACAGGAGGTGGTACGGGGGAGTGCTACTTCAGAGGAGGGAGGTGGTTCCGGCGATGCTAACCGGTATCAGACCCTGATCCCAGGTGATCCGCCCCGCCCCTTACCAGCCTGATGGGTTTCGAGAGCCTTGCCAAGGCTCCGCGTTCGCCTGAGCTTCAGGATTTTACCTGAATGGGAATCGTCGGCCGATACACCCGGAATCACCTCCTTTTCTTGAGCTAATTGCATTATAGGGCACTAGGTTATGCCATTCAACAAATTTCTGGTCAGCCTTCACTCATGCATGGCCCACCGCTTTAAGAAAAGTGCGGTTTGATCACCTGCGCCTACCATTCATGGCGAAGGGTTTGAAATTTTTTCCGTCTTTGAAGATGGAAAAATTTCCAATAGGCTGAATTTACCTGGTATGGGTGCTTTCCCCTCGCTTGGGGAAAAACTATGACGAGCCAGTAAGATGTTTAAGGAGCTTCCCAGGAATTTACCGGCGGCCAAGGTGTTTAACCGCAGCGGTAAGCCTATAGCCTCTATCCGGGAGGCTTTTGAAGCGGCCCGTCCCCGGGCGGAAATTGAGGGATTTACCTTTCATGATTTTAAGGCATACGGCAATCAATAACTGGCGGTTGCAGGGGCACGACTATTTCCGTATAATGGCGGCTACTGGGCACAAGACCCTGAATGTGTTCAAGCGGTACAACACCGTGAGCAAGGATGAATTGAAAGCTCTGGTGGGGGAAAATCAGTAAGGATATTCACCTATGTATTCACCAGGGCCTTTTCAGCTAACCAGAAAAAAGGATAACTATCTGATATGATTAATGAGCCTGGGTGGCGGAACGGGTAGACGCAAGGGACTTAAAATCCCTCGGTCGCAAGGCCGTGCCGGTTCGAGTCCGGCCCCAGGCACCAATTATTTCAATAAGTTATAGATTTAGAAATTCCTTCCAAACAGCCGTTTTCGCCTCATGTTCCCAAAATGTTCCCATATCATTTTAGTAGGGATTAAAGACAATTTCTAAG
>JBAZKX010000260.1:0-4414 GCA_041650575.1 Desulfobaccales bacterium | reverse complement strand
CCATCCACCAGCCGTCCGTTCCTTTGACTCAGCGCACCGTCGTCTCCGAAATCTTTGAAACCGGCATCAAGGCTATCGACGTGCTGGCCCCCCTGGAACGGGGTGGTAAAGGCGGGCTGTTCGGAGGCGCCGGGGTGGGCAAAACCGTACTGATCACCGAGTTGATCCACAACACCGTGGGGCGGCACCAGGGCATCAGTATCTTTTGCGGCATCGGCGAAAGATGCCGGGAGGGGGAGGAACTCTACCGGGCCATGAGCGACGCCGGGGTTCTGGACAGCACCGTCATGGTCTTCGGCCAGATGAACGAGCCGCCCGGGGCCCGCTTCCGGGTGGGACACGCGGCCCTGAGCATGGCGGAATACTTCCGGGATGACGCCCGGCAGGATGTGCTGCTGCTGATCGACAACATCTTCCGATTCATCCAGGCCGGTTCCGAGGTCTCGGGCCTCATGGGGCTGATGCCCTCCCGCCTGGGATATCAGCCAACCCTGGCTACGGAGATTGCTGAACTGGAAGAACGCATCTGCAGCACCAGCTCCGGGGCCATCACCTCGGTGCAGGCGGTGTATGTCCCCGCCGACGATTTCACCGATCCTGCGGCCACCCATACCTTCGCCCACCTGTCCTCCTCCATTGTACTGTCCCGGAAGCGGGCCAGCGAGGGGCTCTACCCCGCCATGGACCCTCTGCAATCGGGTTCGAAGATGCTGGTGCCTCTCATCGTCGGCGAGCACCACTACCGCGTCGCCCAGGAGGTGCGTCGAACTCTGGCAGGCTATGGTGATCTAAAAGATATTATCGCCATGTTGGGACTTGAGGAACTCTCCCGGGAGGACCGGCGCACGGTGTTTCGGGCCCGGCGGTTGGAGCGGTTCTTGACCCAGCCGTTCTTCAGTACCGATCAATTCACCGGCCAGGCGGGCAAGATGGTGCCTCTGGCCGACGCTCTGGAAGGCTGTGAGCGCCTCCTGAATGACGAATTTGCCGATTATCCTGAGAGTTCCCTCTATATGATCGGCAAGATAGATGAGGCCAGAAAGCCATGAGACTCACGGTGCTGTTGCCCACGGAAATCCTGGTGGACGAAGAGGTCGCCAAGGTGGTGGCCGAAGCCCAAAACGGCTCCTTTTGCCTCTTGCCGCGGCACATCGACTTTGTGACGGCCCTGGTCCCGGGCTTGCTTTCCTTTATGAAAACCGCGGACGGAGCGGAAGAATTCCTGGCAGTGGATGAAGGCCTCCTGGTAAAATGCGGCCCGCAGGTGCTGGTCTCCACCCGGCAGGCGGCGCGGGGGGGAGAGCTGGGGCTCCTCCGGGAGACCGTGGAGAAGACCTTCAAGGTCTTGACCGACCAGGAAAAGCGGGCCCGCATGGCCCTGGCCAACCTGGAGGCCAACTTCATCCGGCGATTTCTCAAGTTGGAAGAGTATGCCTGAACTGCAAGACACGGAAAAGCCACCGGCCCCGGAGGATGAATTCTCCCGGCAGGTGCGGCGGAAAGAAGCCCGGAAGCTCAAGGCCAAGGGCCGCCAGGGAGAAGGGGTCTGGTTCGGCCTGGGAATGTTCGGCCTGATCGGCTGGTCGGTGGCCCTGCCGGCGGTGGCCGGGGCGCTGCTGGGGGCCTGGATCGACCGCACCTGGCCCAGCCGTTACTCCTTTACCCTGATGCTCCTCCTGGGCGGCATCATCCTGGGCGCGCTCAATGCCTGGCATTGGGTCGGCCAGGAGCGCCAAAAAATTGACAAGGATGAGTGACTAACCATGGAACTCAGTCTGGATAGCCTGGTGCTATGGCAGCGGGGGCCGGTGCTGCTGAACGCCACCATTCTCTACACCTGGCTGGTGATGGCTCTCTTGGTGGCGGGGTCCTGGCTGGGGACCCGTAAGTTGTCCACCGGCGCCCAAATCTCCCCCTGGCAAAACCTGCTGGAGGTCCTGGTGGCGAACGTTAGAGAGCAGATTCACCAGGTCAGCCAGCAGGATCCGGGGCCGTACCTGCCGTTTATCGGCACGTTGTTCATCTTCATCTCTTTTTCCAATCTCCTGACCATCTTACCGGGCTACCACCCGCCCACCGATTCCTTATCCACCACCGCGGCCCTGGCCCTCTGCGTGCTGGCGGCGGTGCCTTTCTTCGGGATTGCCCGACAGGGGCTACGCGGCTACCTGAGCCACTACCTGAAACCTACGGTGTTGATGCTGCCTTTTCATATCCTGTCCGAACTGACCCGCACCCTGGCCCTAGCGGTGCGCCTCTTCGGCAATGTGATGAGCGGCGCCATGATCGGGGCCATTCTTCTGGCGGTGGTGCCACTGTTTTTCCCGTTGGTCTTGCAACTGCTGGAGTTGCTTATCGGCCAGGTCCAGGCCTTTATCTTCGCGGTGTTGGCCACTGTCTATATTGCTTCCGCAGCCCAGGCCCATGAAGAAAAGAGAGGAACCCTTATGCAAAGATCGACCGAAGAGGACCGGGGACTCGATAAATCGAAGGAGGATACAAAGACATGAACGCTCTGGAAATTATCGGCACGGTTTCCATCATTGTCGCCGGCCTGACCATCACCGTGGGTTCCATCGGTCCGGCGCTGGCCCAAGGGCGGGCCATCACCCAGGCCCTCAGCGCCATGGCCCAGCAGCCGGACGAAGCCGCCACCATCGCCCGCACTCTTTTTGTTGGCCTGGCCATGATCGAATCCCTGGCCATTTACTGCCTGGTGGTGGCCATGATTCTCATCTTTGCCAATCCTTTCTGGAACTACGTGATCGCCAAGCCCGGAGGATGAGTCTTTGCTGATCAACTGGTTCACCGTGGCTGCCCAAATGGTCAATTTTCTTATCCTGGCGGCCCTACTCAAACGCTTCCTCTATGGTCCCATCGTCAGAGCCATGGCGGCCCGGGAGGAGAGGATCGCCTCCGAAATGGCCGTCGCCGTGCAAAAGAGGCAGGAGGCAGAGCAGGAAGAGGCTGTCATAACCCAGAAGATGCAAGAAATCCAGGCACAGCGCCGAGAGATGATAGCTCAGGCCGAACGCGAGGTGGAGACCTATAAGGCAAAACTTTTCGATCAGGCTCGGCAGGATGTGGCTCAAATCCAAAAAAAATGGGCCGAGTCCCTGAAACGGGAGCAGGACACCTTTTTCCAAAATCTCCGGCAACGCCTGGTCCAAGAGATTTTCGCCATCTCCCGCCGGGCCCTTCGGGAAATGGCGAATCAGGATCTGGAACAGCGCCTGTTTATGGTTTTGCTGGACCGCCTCCAGCAAATGGCCCCGAAAGAGCGGCAGATCATCCAGGACTCTATCCAAGCTGGGGGAGGCGAATTGCTGATAACCACCGCGTTTGAACTGCCCGAGAAGACCCGGGAAGAATACGCGGCCCAAATAAGGAATCAGTTCGGCCACGGTCTGGTCTTGCGCTTCGCCACCTCCGGGGAACTGCTGGCTGGCATCGAGATGTTCACCAGTTCTCGCAAGATCGCCTGGAGCCTGGGCAACTTCCTGGACACCCTGGAGGAGGATCTCTCTCAAGCCTTTGAAGAACTGGAGAAGAGAGGGAGAGCATGACCGAAGCGGGCAAAGAAATCCAGGCAGTTTTAGACGACACCATCACGGTTTTGAAGCAGGTTGTGGGCGCCCACCAGCCCGGGCTGCGGACCCAGGAGGTGGGCCGCGTCCGCTCGGTGGGCAATGGGATTGCCCTGGTGGCCGGTTTGCCAGGGGTAAGATCCGAAGAACTGATTCGCTTTCCCGGTGGACTGCTGGGGGTGACTTTCAACGTGGACCCCAGTGACGCTGGGGTGATCCTGCTGGGCGAAACGGGAGATTTGCAGGCCGGCGCCGAAGCCCGGCGCACCGGCGGGGTCCTGGATGTGCCGGTGGGTGAAGCGTTGCTCGGCCGGGTGGTGGACGCCCTGGGCCGTCCTCTGGATGACTTGGGTCCTATTCGCACCCTGGAGCGCCGCCCGGTGGAACGAGAGGCGCCGCCCATCATGGCGCGCGCCCCGGTAACCGTGCCCTTGCAAACGGGTCTGAAAGTGGTGGACGCCCTGGTCCCCATCGGGCGGGGCCAGCGGGAACTGATCCTGGGGGACCGGACGACTGGGAAGACCGCCATCGTCCTGGATACCCTGATTAATCAAAGGGATCAAGATGTTATTTGCGTTTACTGCGCCATCGGCCAACGGGATAGTGCGGTGGCCGGCCTGATCGCCGATTTGCGCAAACAGGGGGTCATGGACTATTGCATCGTGGTGGTGGCCCCCGGGGAGGCCCTGCCAGGGCTCCACTTTGTGGCGCCCTATGCCGCCACTTCCATGGCCGAATTCTTCATGGAGCAAGGTCGGGATGTCCTGATCATTTATGACAACCTCAGCAATCACGCCCGCTCGTACCGGGAGTTGTCCCTGCTGCTG
>JBAZKX010000259.1:0-4415 GCA_041650575.1 Desulfobaccales bacterium | reverse complement strand
TGAGAGGGTCTTGCCCCGAAGAGACACTACAGTCGAGATTGCCGGCGAGCCCGTGCTCCGGGCTAAAGATCACCCGCACCTTGAGGCCGGGGGCCTGGAGCAGCAGGTTGAGAGTGGAACGCCGGTCGGTGGTAATGCCCGTATGGTTGGTGATCACCCCGATCCTCTTGCCGGCCAGAGGGGCGAAACGGGAGGCCGCCAGGACTTCGATGCCCGGCCGGACCCGGTCGGGACCGTCGGCGGCGCCAAAACCCGCCGAAAAGTCGTCGGGATCGTCGTCCTCAAGGGCCGCCACCCGCGCCGGCGGCCCCATGGGCACGGCCGCGGCCACGGCCGCGGCGGTCTTCTCCCGCAGCGGCCTGACATTGCCTCTGCCGTTAGGGTGCAGGCGGGAGGTAAGCACAATTAAAAAGGTTTGGGAGTGAGGATCGATCCAGATGGAGGTGCCGGTATAGCCGGTATGCCCGAAGGAACCTTTCGGAAAGGCCACGTTGAAGACCTTGCTGTAAGGCGAGCGGATGTCCCAGCCCAGCCCGCGCTGGGTGTTACCCCCGGGGACGGGGTAGGGTTTGGTCATGGCCGCGACCGCTTTGGGGCTGAGAAACTGCTTTCCCTGACTCGCACCGCCATCAATGAGCATCTGGGCCAGGATGGCCAGATCATTGGCAGTAGAGAAGACCCCGGCATGGCCGGCCACCCCGCCCATGTGATAGGCGGTGGGATCCGACACCACGCACCAGCGCAGCCCTTTCCCCTGGTAGTCGGTGGGCGCGACGCGGGGGCGCAGATTCGACGGCGGCTTGAAGGAGCTGTCCTTCATCCCCAGGGGCCCGAAGACCTCGCGTTGGCAGTAAACGTTCAGCGGTTGATGCGAGACTCGGTGCACCACCTCCCCCAGGGCGATAAAATTGACGTCGCTGTACCGGAATTGGGTCCCCGGGGTATAGACCGGATGATCATGGACAATGGCCGTTATCGCGCCGTCGTAATCCGACCAGTGCGGCTGGGAAGGCATCCCGGGACGCAACCCGGAGGTGTGGGTCATGAGTTGCCGGACAGTAATGCTGCCCTTGCCGTTGGCCGCGAAGGCCGGCCAATACGCGGCCACGGGATCGTCCACCCGGATGGCACCGCGGTCCACCAGGGTCATGACGGCGGTGGTGGTAGCCACGACCTTGGTCAGGGAGGCGAGATCAAAAACGGTGTTCACCGTCATGGGTTCGGGGCAGGGCTCGACGGCGCGCCGGCCGAAGGCCTTGCGATAAACGATCTTGCCCCGGTGGCCCACCAGGATTACGGCGCCGGGAATGTGTCCGGCCGCGATCTCTTGCTTGGCCACGCGATCAAGGGGCGCAAAGCGCGCCGCATCCACCTCGGGCGCCTCAGGCGGCGCGGGCGCGGGTCGCGGCGGCGCGGGCTCGACGATGATCGGCGGCAAGGGCGGCGGGGCGTGGGCGCATCCGGCCAGCAGGCTGAGAATAACGCCGATAACCACGAGCAGCAACGGTCCGAACGGTTTATGGGCAGGTATCTTGGGCATGGCTCATTTTAGCGCTGAAGAGCGTTTCTGTCGATGATAAAGAAAGCTTTGTCTGCCATGTCCGGCATGAATTTTCTTTCCGGCTGAGTTGAGGCTGTCTGGTCCGGATTTAGCGACGTTTCGCCTGGGAAGATCAGGCCATGATGTAAGTATCTGAGGTTGTATATAAATTTGGCGAGGTTTGATTTCACCGGAAGTTTTTATGATATTATGTTTAAATTAATAGTTTTATTTAAAGAAGAGATCCCCGGCCGGTTTAAGCTCTGAAAAGGAGCTGCCGGGCCTCAACGCGGCGCGGATGAACAGTCCGGCTTGGCAAAGATTGTACAGGAAAATCATCGGTTAGATCATGAGAAGAAAGATCATCGTAGCCTGGACGTGCCTGGCCATTATTTTTATTACCCTCAGTTATACGTTCACTTATCAAAATGAACTTCAACTCAACTTTGATAAAACAGCCCACGTCCAAGAGACGTTAGCATTGATTTATGATCTCCAAAATAATCTCTCCGAAGCCGAGTCGGTGAGCCGAGGTTATGCGATCACCGGAGAAGAAGACCAGTTAAAACTCTATGCCGACGCCACTCATGAAATAGACCGCATCTACCAGGAACTCGATCAAATGAGCAAGGATGAACCTGAACTCCAGCGTTTCCTGGCGGCGTTAAATCCTTTGATCAAGCAAAGACTAACTTTTCTGCAACAGTCCATCGACTTGCGCCGGCAACAAGGGTTTGAATCCCAAGAAATCGTGGTCCTGTCGCGCAAGGGAATGAAAGCCCGAGATAACATCAGGAAACTTCTTCATAAAATGGAGAATGCCGAGAAGGAACAGATGGTGCCCCAATGGGCCCAAGAGCGCCGGCAGATCCGGGTCAGGATGTGGGGATTGACTCTTGCCAGCTTTCTGAGCTTTTCCGGCCTCTTCTTGATGCTGTATTACCTGGGCAATGAAATCAAGGAGCGCCGGAAGGTGGAGGGGGAATTGGTTTCGCATCGAGAGAACCTGCGCTCCTTAGCGTCCCAATTGACCCTGGCGGAAGAGCGGGAACGGCGGCGGATCGCGGTAAATTTGCACGACCAGATCGGCCAGACCCTGGCCCTCAGCAATATCCGGATAGGGGAATTGCATAAGTCGCTCCTTCCCGGCAGCGAGGCGCTGGCGTCCGAACTGGAGCAAATCAGCGGGCTGATTGAGGAAGCCATTCGTGAGTCCAAGTCTCTGATTTTTAGGATCAGCTCCCCTATTCTCCATGAGTTGGGGTTTGCCGCCGCGGTGGATAACCTGTTGGAAGAGCTCCCTCAACAGCATGGGATCAGCACCCATTTCAAAGCCGATGATCAGCCCGTAGCTTTAGACGATGATATTCGGGTTCTCCTGTTTCAGGCCGTGAGCGAATTGCTCGTCAACGTGGTCAAGCACGCCCGGGCCCGTAACGTCGAAGTTTCCCTGGCGCGGGCCGGAGAGCAGTTGCGGGTCACGGTGGCTGACGATGGCGTGGGATTTAAGATGGCGGAAATCGCGCCTTCCCAGGGGAAGAGGCGCGGGTTTGGTCTTTTCAGTATCAGAGAACGGTTGAAGCCCTTCGGCGGGGTCCTGGAAGTGCACTCGGATATCGGCGCCGGGACCCGAATCACCCTGTCAGTGCCGTTGCAGCCTAATACTTAAGGGATCTAGATGAATATCAAAGTTCTCCTGGCGGATGACCATCGGATCTTGCGGGAAGGCCTCGTGGTGTTGCTGGATAAAGAGCCGGGTATCACGGTGGTGGGAGAAGCCGAAGATGGGCGGGCTACCGTGCAACTGGCCCGCAAACTCTTTCCCGACGTGGTTATTATGGATGTCAGCATGCCGGAATTGAACGGCATCGAGGCGACGCGCCAAATCGTTACCGAGGTTCCCGGCGTCAAGGTCATTGCCTTATCCATGCATTCCAATAAGCATTTTATCAAAGGCATGCTCATGGCCGGCGCCTCAGGCTATTTGTTGAAACATTCAGCCTCCCGGGAACTCGTCAAGGCGATTAAAATTGCCATGACCAACCAGATCTATTTAAGCCCCGAGATTGCCGGGGTGGTGGTGGAAGATTATAGATCCCCGGCCCCCGACACCTCGGCTTTTGCCAAATTGACTCCGAGGGAACAAGAAGTCCTGCAGCTGATTGCCGAAGGCAAGGTCCCCAGAGAAATATCCGCGTCGCTTAATCTGAGTCTGAAAACGGTGGAGGCCTACCGCCGGCAGATCATGGACAAGCTGGGTTGTAAAAGTTATGCCGACCTGGTGAAATACGCCATCCGGGAAGGGCTGACCTCTCTGGACTACTGATGCCGGCAAATTCTTCAGCCCTTGGGTAACCCCCCTCAGTCGGCCCACTTGCCGGTGGGGTAGAGGTTGCGCGGGTTCCAGAACATCCAGCCGCTGGCCCCGAACTTGTCCGAGGCCTTGATCTGGATGCGCATCCGCTCTTCCTTGAAGTCGCCGCCGCGGAAGGCATAATCGCGAAAGGCTTGCAGCCACGGGCGGAAACGCAGGGGGGAGGCGCCGGTGCGCTCCTGGGCGCGTTTCAGCGTCAGATAGACGATTTCATAGGGATGCTGGACCGGGTTGCGGTAATTGGGAATCCCGAGATGGTAGCCGGAGGGGTAGAGCATGGGGCAGACGACGTCCACGGCATTGACGGCCTGATCGATCTTCTGGCCGATGCCGGTGTCGTCGAGATTCCACAGCACATAGCCGAAGATATCCGCGGCCACCATGACGTTGGTAGGGGCCAGGGCCTTATAGGCCGCATCCAGGAAGCCGGTGACGGCCTCGGTGCGGGTGTTCTGATTGGACGGCTGCGAAAATACGATACCCTTCGTGTCCGGACAGCGG
>JBAZKX010000258.1:0-4424 GCA_041650575.1 Desulfobaccales bacterium | reverse complement strand
TCTTTACCGTGGGCAACCAGTTGGCCGAACCCTTGATGCTCCATTTGGGCATGTCCAGGAGACAGGCGGATGTCCGTTCCGCCGAATTGCTGGCCAGGGTGGAAATACCCGATCCCGCCGGTGTGCTGGGTAGCTATCCCCACCAACTTTCAGGGGGCATGCGCCAGCGGGTCATGATAGCCATGGCCATTTCCTGCAAGCCGAAATTGCTGATAGCCGACGAGCCCACCACCGCGCTGGACGTGACCATCCAGGCCCAGGTGCTGGAACTGATCAAGGACCTTCAAAAGGAAAACGGTATGGCCCTGGTCATGATCACCCACGACATGGGCGTCATTGCCGAAACCACCGACCGCGTCGCCGTGATGTACGGCGGCCTGATCATGGAAACAGCGGGGGTCCGCGACCTGTTCGCGAATCCCCTTCATCCCTATACCAAGGCTCTTCTTGCCAGCATTCCGCGACCGGACGCGGACCCGGCCAAACGCCTGTACGCCATTCCGGGTGCCTCGCCCAACCCCGTCAATCCGCCTTCGGGCTGCCCCTTCCATCCCCGCTGCGAGCTGGCCGACGCGCGTTGCGCCTCCGGCTTGCCGGGAAAAACGATAACGGGCGGGAACCGTATGGCCCGTTGCTGGAGGCTCTCATGAACGCGGTGCTATCCGTGCGTGAGCTGAAGAAATATTTTATCAGCCGTTCCGGCCCTTTCTGGAAACCCAAAATCAGGACGGTCAAGGCCGTGGATGGGGTTTCCTTCGACCTGGGCGAGAACGAGACCCTGGGCTTGGTAGGTGAATCCGGTTGCGGCAAGTCCACCACCGGCTCGCTTCTGGTGCGCCTGCTGGACCCTACCTCCGGCTCGATCCTGTACCGGGGCACCGAATTGGCGGGTATGCCTGAAAACGAACTCGCTCCGGTCCGCAAGAAGATGCAGATGATCTTCCAGGACCCCTACGCCTCGTTGGATCCCATGATGACCCTAGGCGCGGTAGTCGCGGAACCCTGGGATATACACGGCCTGTACGGTACCAAGGAACGGCAGGTGGAGGCCGAAAAGCTGCTCGCCCTGGTTGGCCTGGAAGGGGACTATGCGAAGCGTTATCCCCACGAGCTTTCGGGCGGCCAGCGGCAACGGGTGGCTATCGCGCGCGCCCTCGCCCTGGATCCCGAAATCCTTATTGCCGACGAACCCACCAGCGCGCTGGACGTGTCGGTCAAGGCCCAGATCATAAACCTGCTCCGGGACATACGGGACAAGCGCGGGCTGACCATGATCTTCGTTTCCCACGACCTTGGTGTGGTGCGCCACGTGAGCGACCGCATCGTGGTCATGTATCTGGGCCGCGTGATGGAGGAGGGCTTTTCGAAGGATATTTTCGCCCGGCCCAGGCACCCCTACACGCGGGCGCTCCTGGACGCCATTCCGCTGCCCGATCCTTCCCGCACACGCGAACGCAAGCGCATCCGCGGCGAGGCCTCCTTCAAGGACGCCCTGGCCGACGCGTGCCCGTTCCTGCCCCGCTGTCCCAATAAGGGCCCCGGTTGTGACAGCCAACGGCCGCCCCTGGCCGATCTGGGACCAGGTCACCGTTGTGCCTGCCTCTATCCGGATGCCAAGGAGGCCTTCTGATGCTTGGATACATCCTGAAGCGTGTCGTTTCCCTCCTGGTCACCTTCATAGTCGTCTCGCTGATCATCTTCTCGCTCATGCGGGTAATACCAGGCGGACCCTTCGACGAGGACCAGATGCCCCTGTCACCGGCGGCCAAGGCCAAAATCATGGCCCAGTACGGGCTGGATAAGCCCCCAGCCGTCCAATACCTGCGCTACATGGCCAGCGCCCTGCGCTTCGACTTTGGCATACCCTACCAGAGCCCCGGCGAGACCGTGGTCCAGCTGCTCGGCCGGGCCTGGCCGCCCAGCCTGATTCTGGGGGGCCTTGGCATGCTCATCGGCACGCCCTTGGGAATGCTGTTGGGAATCCTGGCTGCCCTGCGGCGGAATCGTCCAATCGACTATTTCGCGTCGGGCCTGTCCACGCTGGGCATGACCGTGCCCGTGTACGTCATCAGCCTGATGCTCATGCTGGTATTCGGGGTCTGGCTCAAGTGGCTGCCCACCAGCGGGTGGGGCACGCCGGTGAACTGGATCCTGCCTGTTACAGCCTACGCGGTGACGCCGTTGGCCATTTTCGCGCGCTATACCCGTTCGGCAGTACTGGATACGCTGAACAAGCCCTTCGTGACCGTCCTGTACGCAAAGGGCTTGCCCTTCCGCATGATCCTGTTCAAGCACATCCTGAGGAATGCGGCCATTCCCATGATCACGATTTTTTTCCCCGTGCTCATAGGCATAACGACGGGGTCCATCTTCGTGGAGCAGATGTTCCGGGTTCCCGGTCTGGGCAGTTATTTTGTCACCAGCATACAGAAGCGCGACTATCCGCTGGAAATGGCGCTTATCCTCCTGCTGACCCTGCTGGTCGGCGTCGCGTACATCATTACCGACCTTGCCTACTATTTCCTGAATCCGCGGACGCGGGTAAAGGGTATGGAGTAAAACCATGGCCGCATCAACTACTGTCCGGAGCCCGCTCTACTACGCATGGAAACGCTTTCTGGGCAACAAGGCCTCCCTCGTGGCGGGGGTTTTCATCCTGTTGCTGGCGTTCGCCGCTCTCGGTGCTCCGCTGATCACACCCGCTTCCTACGATGCCCAATCTTTCCTGAACGACGCGCTGGCCTTTCCCTCCTCTACCCACTGGTTCGGGGTGGACAACGTGGGACGGGACCTGTATTCGCGCATCATCTACGGCACCAGGGTCTCGTTGGGCATCGGTCTGGTTTCCGCCCTGGTGAGCCTCCTTATAGGGGTGCCCCTAGGTGCCATCGCCGGTTATGCGGGGGGCGCTGTCGACTGGGTGGTGCTGCGCTTGGTCGAGCTGTTTTCAGTCATTCCGCCCCTTTTGCTGGCCATACTCGCGGCCAGCCTGCTGGGCGGCGGTATCCTCAACATCATCCTGATATCATCCGCCTTCGGCTGGGTAGGGGTGGCGCGACTGGTGCGCGGCCAGGTGATGACCGTACGGACAAAGGAATACGTGCAGGCAAGTCGGGGTATGGGGGCGCTCCCACGACACCTGATCATGCGGCATCTGGTACCCAACAGCGTCTCTCCCATCATCGTCGGTTTCGTCCTGGCCATACCCCAGGCATGATGCTGGAGGCGTCCCTGTCCTTCCTGGGGGTGGGCATCAACCCTCCCACCCCTTCCTGGGGCCAGATGATGGCGGATGGCCTTTACTACCTGTTTTTCTATTGGCATCTGCCCCTGTTCCCGACGCTTTTTCTCGCCATGACCGTCCTGGCCACCTCTATTTTCGGAGACGGCTTGCGCGACGCCCTGGATCCGACCCTAAAAGGAAAATAAGATGTCCAGTCCCGAAGATATCTGTGCCCACGAGGGTGACAATCCGTCCCGCTGGCTCGGTGCGGTTTCCACGCCCATATTCCAGACTTCCCTATTCAGCCACCGGGACCATGATTCGGGATATAACTATACCAGATCCTCGAATCCCACCGTCGAAGCCGCGGAGGCAAAAATAGCCGCACTGGAAGGGGCTGAACGGGCTGCCTGTTTTTCCAGCGGCATGGGGGCCATCTCATCGGCCATACTGCACTTCGTCCGCGCCGGTACCCGCGTCGTGACCCATCGGAACATCTACGGTCCCGCGAGGAATTTCCTCTCGTCCTATCTGTCCCGTTTTGGCGTGGAGACGGTCTTTGTAAGCGGCAACGGTGCGGCTTCCTTTTCCGCGGCCATGAACGAACATACCTCCCTCGTATATCTCGAGAGTCCCACGACCTTTCTTTTTCTTGCACAGGACATACGCGGCATCGCGGCCGCAGCCCGGGCGAGGGGAGCCGCAACCGTCATCGACAACACCTGGGCGACGCCGCTTTACCAGAAACCCCTGGCGCTGGGTGTGGACCTTTCGGTCCATTCGGCCTCCAAATACCTGGGCGGCCACAGCGATATCGTGGCGGGCGCCATCGCCGGCAAGGCCGACCTGGTGGAGGGCATAGTCCGGGCAGAGCGGGACCATCTGGGTGCCTGCATGGACCCCCATCAGGCCTGGCTGCTGACAAGGGGCCTGCGTACCCTGCCGCTTCGGATGGAACGGCACGGCGAGAACGCGCGCATCGTAGCAGCTTTCCTGGAAGGCCACGAGCTGGTGGAAAGGCTGTACTGGCCGGGGGCCGCGTCCTACCCGGACAAGGCCATCGTCGAAGCCCAGGTGACGGGCTACAGCTCGGTGCTGTCCTTCGTACCCCGCTTCCCCTTGGAACGGGTGGGGGCTTTCCTTTCGGCTCTGAAAGTATTGGAAGTCGGACCCAGCTGGGGAGGCTTCGAGAGCCTGGCCG